>CBDURX010000259.1:0-4535 GCA_965369485.1 uncultured bacterium
CTACGGTTGGTTGCCGTCCTGGTGGTGATCCAGTAACCAGGACTGGCCATCCAATGGTTTCTTGTCCTTACCCGGTACGTATCGCTCGTAAGTGCCGTCCCTCATCATGCGGCGCGCTTTGAGATTGTCGTTCAAGTAGGTGTTCAGAACCTCGTTGCGCAGACGGTGGATCAGCTGCTTGTCTTGCACGGGGAACAGCACCTCCACGCGGCGGTCGATGTTGCGCGTCATGAGGTCGGCGCTGCCCAGGTAGACCTCTTCTCGGCCGCCGTTGTGGAAGTAATAAATGCGGCTGTGCTCGAGGAAACGCCCCACGATGCTGCGGACGCGGATGTTGTCGCTGAGCCCGGGTACGCCGGGACGCAGGCTGCAGATGCCGCGCACCACAAGGTCCACCTGTACTCCGGCCTGGGACGCGGCGTAGAGCAAGCGGATGATGGTCTTGTCGACGAGGGAGTTCATCTTCAGAATCATCATGCCCCGACCATTCTTGCGCTGATGTGCGATCTCCCGTTCGATGAGCCCCTGTATTTTCTGGCGCATGTTGATGGGTGCCACGATGAGCTTGAGGTACTCCTTCTGGGCCGAGTAACCTGTCAGGTAGTTGAACAGGTCGGTGGCATCCTTGCCGATATCCTCGTCGCAGGTGAACATGCCAAAATCCTCGTACAGGCGGGCCGTGGTGTGGTTGTAGTTACCGGTGCCAAGGTGGACGTACCGCCGGATGTGCTCACCCTCTTTGCGCAATACCAGCAACACCTTGGAGTGGGTCTTCAAGCCCAGCAGCCCGTAGATGACGTGTACGCCTTCCTTTTCCAGCATTTTCGCCCAGCCGATGTTGCTCTCCTCGTCGAACCGCGCCTTCAGTTCCACCAGCACGGCCACCTGCTTGCGATACTCCCGCCGTGCCTCGAGCAGATACTTGACCACGGGCGATTCGCGGCCGACGCGGTAGAGGGTCTGCTTGATGGCCAGGACGTTGGGATCGCGGGCGGCCGTCTTCAGGAAGTCGATGACCGGATCGAAGGACTCGTAGGGGTGATGCATTAGGATGTCCCCGTGCCTCATGGCCGCGAAGATGTTCCCGTCATAGGTCTCGCTCCTGAACACGAGGGGGGTCGCCGGCGTGAACGGGTGGAACTTCAGGTCGTAGCGGTCGATGTTGAAGAGCTGCATGAGGTCACTGAGGCCGAGGGGCTCGTCCAGGGTGTAAACATCCTTCTGATCCATGCCCATGTTCTCCACCAGGATGTTGCGGATATTCTCGGGCATGGCGCTGGTGACGCTGAGGCGCACTACGGCGCCGAACTCGCGCTCCTGCACATTTTCCTTCATGGTCTCCAGCAGGTCCGAGGCCTCCAATTCCTGGATCTCGAAATCGGCGTTGCGCATCACCCGGAAGTGATACGACTCGAGTACTTTCATACCCGGGAACAGCTTATCCAGGTGGGCGGCGATGACCTGCTCGATCCAGACGAAGTAGTGGTGGTGAGGGACGGTTCCGTCCCTCCGTACGCCGCCCGAGGAGCGCTTGATGGGCACCAGGCGCGGCAGGATGGCCGGTACCTTGATACGCGCGAAGCGTTCTTCCTTCTGCTCGTCGCGGATCACCACGGCAAGGTTCAGACTCAGGTTGGAGATGTGCGGGAAGGGATGGCCGGGGTCGAAGGCCAGCGGGGTCAGGACCGGATGGACGAACTCGTTGTAATAGTTACTCGCCTGACTCTTCTGTTTTTCCGAGAGGCTTTCGTAGTCGAGGATATGGATGCCCGCGGCGTGGAGCGCCGGCATCAAATCCTGGCGAAAGGTTTTCCTGGCCGCAGCCATCAACGCCTGGGACTTCTTGCGGATGACGGCGAGCTGCTCGGCGGGGGTGAGACCGTCGATGGACAAGTCCACTATCCCCATGTCGTTCTGCATGATGAGTCCACCGACACGCACCATGAAGTACTCGTCCAGGTTCGAGCCCACGATGGACAGGTACTTGATGCGCTCCAGGAGGGGAAGCCCTGGATCCTGTGCCTCTTCCAGAACTCGGTGCTGGAACCCCAGCAGGCTTAGCTCCCGGTTGACGAACAATTCGTGCTTCTGGAGATCGTCGATTTTCACTGTCCTAGGGGCCGAGTGCTGACGGCTGCTGCCGGCCTGGGGCGCAGGTTGCTGGTGTCGTTTACGGTCATGCGAGATACGTTTCAGTGTTCGACCTTGGACAGAGAAGATTGAGCCACGGTTGTCGCCGCCGGCCAGGAAGCGCCACGGTCCGGCACGGCAGGCACTAGGCAACCTTCAGTATAGAAGTTATTCGCACACGGCTCAACCACACCGGCCCGTTGGCGAGATGTTCGCATATTTACTAATACATATCTGCTTAATAATGGTGGGCGCTGATTGAACGGCCGAGGAGAGGGAAATGTCCGAGATGGACCACATCTGCAAGTGGCCAAAGGAGCGCTTCAAGAAGGATCTGAAGCTCCTGAAGTCCATCGTACGCAATCCCAGGTACCTCTGCACCAAATGCGGGCGGGCTGCGAACAAGAAGCAGTGGCTTTGCAAGCCAGCCAGTCTCTAACCTGTTTCCCCTCCCTCGAAAGTGAGTGTAACTCACCCCGAGCGACCTCTCCTAAATTGCTATATTACAATGAGTTGCGAGATAGTGGCTAATGAGCGCTTCAGCAGGGCCAATGCCCGGCCGAATATCAAAGAAGTGTGATCCGCCAGGGAGGCGTCGTTGCGGTCCTTACCCAGTGGGGGGATGATGTAATGTGGGACAATCGTCGGGCCAAGAGGACACGCTTGCTTTACTACCTGAAGGTGTACGATGATGCTACCATCGGTTTTCTCGGCCATCTCATCGACATAACCCCGGGAGGTCTGCTGGTGCTCTGCGGGCAGGCGGTCGAACCAGACACCGTGTTGAGGTTGAGGATGGCTCTTCCCACCGAGAGTGGCGGTAGCAAGGATCTGGTACTCGTCGCCAAGAGCGTCTGGTGCAAGAACGACCTGAGGGCGGGCGGCTTCAACGTCGGCTTCCCGTTGCAGGAACTCTCCGCCGAGACCCGCGAAGTCATCGATTTCGCCATCAGGGAACACGCTTTCCGGGAATGATCTGCGAATCCTGCCCACTACTCGTACAGGTGACAGGCCGGGCTCTTACAGCCCGGCCTTTTGTACACCCTTGTCCAGAGGCTTCCGGGACTGGTAATCTGTGCTGATCAGGAACGATTCGTGAAGAGACGAGGGGAGACAGGCATGGAATTCCTGGAACTCGTCCGGTCGCGCTACAGCGTCCGGGCCTACCGACCTGACCCGGTGGAAGACGAGAAGCTCGAGCAAGTGCTGGAGGCGGCGCGCCTGGCGCCGACCGCGGACAACCGCCAGCCGTTTCAGCTGGTGGTTATGCACACGGCAGGGAGGGAGGTCGAGTTGAAGCGTATCTACAAGCGAGACTGGTTCGTGCAGGCGCCACTGGTGATCGGCGCCTGTGGGATCCCGAGTCAGAACTGGGTGCGCAAACAGGACGGCAAGAACTACAACGACGTGGACGTTGCCATCGTCATGGACCACCTGATCCTGGCCGCGGCCGAACTTGGTCTGGGTACCTGCTGGATCGCGGCCTTCGACCCGGCTGCGGCGCGGGATGTGTTGCAGTTACCCAATGGTGTCGAACCGGTGGCCTTCACCCCCCTGGGCTATCCCGCCGACCAGCCGCCGGAGAAGAAGCGCAAGGCGCTGAAGGAGTTGGTGCGGTACGAGAGGTGGTAAGTAAGGCCAATTTATCGACTACGTGTATGGCCGCGGGATCGATGACGTCCCGAAATTGCGTAGGGGAACGGCACAGTTAGGAAATCCTACCTTGAATCGAAGCATCATATCCAGTATGATAAAATACTAACAGAGTTGAAAATAAATGTCGTTATTGTGTCGAGCCTGTGTACTTGAAGGTTTCGGTTCCATGTCCCGCCCTTGGTACTCTCTAACTCAAAGTGTGATCAACTCGTCGCACTCCGCCAGTAAGTGGTGGAGGGGGTGCGTGAAGGATATCCAGAAGAGGCGTCTTTACTGACTTACACGCCTCGACCGAGGTCGATGTGAGACCTCACGGCGTCGGAACGGTGGTTTATTTTCTTTGGTTCTGGGCCAGTTCCCGGCCCACTCACTGGGGGGCATATCATGAGCAGATACGTGTGGATCCTGCCCTTACTGTTGGTCCTGTTACCAACAGTGGTCACGGCCGCTGTGGACACCGCGGTCGATCGGCAGAAAACAGGACTGGCTGACGACCGGTATGAGCAACGGCTGGTAGGTGGGCCGATCAGATCGGAGCTGACGACTGTCAACGCGGATACCGTTTACCTGCTGGGGGGTGACCTGGTTCCTAATCTTGGCGATTTCGAGGACGCCGAGGGCAACCCCAGCCTGGACGGCTGGTTCGGTGTCGACCTGACCGCGCAAGCAAACTCGCCCTGGCACATCGAAAATTTCCACTGCGCCGACCTCGATCCCACCGAGCCCGACAACCACGCCTGGTGGTGCGG
>CBDURX010000260.1:0-4519 GCA_965369485.1 uncultured bacterium
CTGCTTGCGTCAATGTACCGATGTCGTGGCTGTCTTCTGCTCGGATTTCACCGTTACCTGTGCACTGGACGCTGTTCATCTGCAGTGGACCGTGACCACCGCCGCCGATGACGACGAGTTCCAGGTCGTGGGCCGGCAAGCTGACCAGCAATGGCACATCTCCTACTATCAGAACGGCGACGGAAATTTCGCTGCCACCGACGACGTGGCTGGGTGGGTGAACGGTGAACCGCGTACTTACTCGCTCTACTACCGTACCTCTGACGCAGACTGGCTGCTGCTGGCCACCGAGACGATCGAGCCAGAAGTCGCGGTCCGGATAACCGGATTGGGGAACATCCAGCCCAACCCGTTCAACCCCCACACATCGGTGTCCTTCACGGTGGACCGGGCGCAGCACGTGAAGATTGCGGTGTACGACCTATCGGGCCGGCTGGTAGCCTTGCTGGCAGACCAGGTGTTCGGCCAGGGAGAACATACCACTGCTTGGGACGGCCGTGATGTTGCGGGCAGAACTGTTTCCTCGGGGACTTACGTGGTCAGATTCGTAGCGGACCGACGGGCGGAGTCGCGGAAGATAATGCTGGTGCGATAAGTCTTGGGGCGGCATGAAGGCTCTGTCGTGTGCTGATGATCGGTTGGCAGGAATTCACGCTCAACCGCCGCAATCGCTGGGTGATCTCCTTCGCCGCGCTGTTCGCAGTACTGACCCTTCTGATCGCTTACTTCGGCATGGTCACCTCGGGTTACTCCGGTTTCCAGGACTTCACCCGTACGGCGGCGAGCATAGTCAACCTGGGCGGGTTCCTGGTCCCGCTGTTCGCTCTCTTGCTGGGGGTCTTCAGCTTCCTGGCCAACCCCGAGTACCTGGAGCTGATGGCCACCCAACCCATCTCGCGCAGTCGTTTGTTGCTGGGTAAGTACTGCGGTCTGGTGTTGACGGTGCTGGTGGCATCTGTGATGGGATTCGGCTTGCCGGGAGTGATCATCGCCCTGGTCATCGGCGTCGAGGGAGCCCTGAAGTATTTGCTCGTGGTGTTCTACTCCTTCCTGCTGGCCATCGTGTTCACCAGCCTTTCCCTGCTGATATCACTGCTGGCTGGCCGGCGGCAGATCGCTCTGGGTGTCGCCCTGGCTGTCTGGATCTTCTACGAACTGCTCTACGGAATCCTCACGCTGGGGACGACCCTCTACCTCTCACCCTCCGTGTTGAAGACCTCCCTTCTGATCGGACTGCTGGGCAACCCCGTCGACATCACCCGGGTTCTTTCCCTGCTGCAGATCGGAGGGCCGCACCTGTTCGGACCTGCGGGCGCCACGCTGGTCAAGCTGACCGGGTCGGGCTCTCTGGCGACACTCTATGGGCTGGTGGGTCTGCTTCTGTGGGCGTCGCTGCCTGTGGTTGCAGCCATCCGGATCTTCAAAAGACAAAATTTATGAGAGAGTGTTCGACTATGTGCCCGAGAATGTGGCGCAATGAGATTATCCGGTTGCAATGGGTCTTGGGGTCTGCTACTTTGGCATCACTCTAAAAAATTTACCCGGGTAAAAGAGGACGGGCGCGGCATGGAAGCCGCGGCCGTTTTTTTTAAAAACTGCTTTTACGGGAATCCGTACCGTGTCCGCGGTACGTCTGGACCGTCTTGGTCAAGGACTACCTGGTTCATGCCTCAGGAAAGTCAGCCGCCCCCGCTCGGCGCCGTAGTTCACGTACAGCTCGTTCTTGGTCATGCTGAACGAGGTGACGTCGTTGATGGCGACCATGTATCTGTCACCGAAGGATCCCGGCGGGCAGCCCGTTTCGAGACAATCCACCAGGACGGTCAGCGTGCGGCCGGTGGTGTTGTATGTCCCATTGCAGGTGAAGCAGTCGGCCCGTACGATCATTGCGCTCTCGTTCTTGAACTGGAGCAGGTAGTTCTCCGGAGAGTCGATGAAGAGGATTT
The DNA here is from genome assembly GCA_965369485.1 of uncultured bacterium. Lineage (GTDB taxonomy): Bacteria > Krumholzibacteriota > Krumholzibacteriia > LZORAL124-64-63 > LZORAL124-64-63 > CBDURX01. The sequence continues at coordinate 1,947 of CBDURX010000260.1, forward strand.
TGGCGCCGGGCGGCTGCATGGAGATGAGAGACCACGTCGACCCGGCCAGACGATTGCCCTCGAGGGAGGGCAGGCCACCTTCGGGGTAGGACGAGGCACAGCCGCCGCCAAGTCCCGCAAGCAGGGCCAGCATCGACGCGACCAGTAACCGCAGTAACCGCCGCAACCCGCTCCGCAGCATGTTCTCCTCCCCGATGTAGCGCTTCCTGACGCGCTGATTCCCGATCACCCCTCACGGCATGACTTCGTTTGGGTATCCCGGTCAAGATACCATCAACGACGTCCATGGGACAGAGTGATGGTCGCCACATCCATCACAATTGCCCGTAATTCAAGAACTTATCCCGCCAACGGTTTTAGGTTCAAAATTCGACCCCGCCGTAGTAATATCCCGGTCAGCTGTTCTCGCCCATTGGGCTCGGGTTATCCACGCTGGAGGTGCGCTGAAATGATCCGCCTGTTCATGATCTGCCTCGTCGTCATGCTGGCCGCTGCCGGAGTGTCGGCACAGGACTGTGTGAAGTGCCACAAGGATGTGACCCCCAACATCGTCACGGACTGGACCCTCAGCGCCCACAGCGAAAACGATGTGGATTGCTCCACTTGCCACGGCGACGGCCACTCGTCAGCCAACGACGTCGAGAAAGTGCTGACGGTCACCGCCGAGACCTGCGCCGAATGCCACGAGGATCGGTTCAACCAGTTCAAGAGCGGCAAGCACGCCCTGGCGTGGGCCGCCTTGACCGCCATGCCGACGACCCATCACAAGCCGATGGTACTGATCGAGGGCATGAAGGGGTGCGGCGGCTGCCACAAGATCGGTCTGAAGAGTGCGGAGGAGATCACCGCGCTGAAGAAAGCCGGCTCCGGTTTCGGCTTCGCTTCCTGCGATGCCTGTCACACCCGCCACACTTTCTCCGTCAAGGAGGCGCGGGACCCCCAGGCCTGTGCCACCTGCCACATGGGCTTCGACCACCCGCAGTGGGAGATGTACTCGACCTCCAAGCACGGGGTGCGGTACATGATGAGGCGGGACGGTATCCTGCCCGCGAGCGCCGCGGCACCGACCTGCCAGACCTGTCACATGCCCGACGGCAACCACGAAGTGCGGACCGCCTGGGGATTCCTCGCCCTGCGCACCGACGGTCTGGGGCCTTACCCGGGTGAGGACGAGGCGTGGTGGAATGACCGGGTGACCATCCTGCAAGCGCTGGGTGTGCTCGACCCGGAGGGGAATCCCACCGGACGGCTGGACTTGGTAGCGCAGGCGGACGTCGTGCGTTTGTCCGCCGAGGCCTTCGACCAGGAACGTGAGAAGATGCTCGCCGTCTGCAGCGATTGCCACTCTGAGAACTTCGCCAAGGGTGAGCTGGCCAAGGGCGACCAGATGATCATGGAGGTCGATCGCCTCCTGGCCGAGGCGATCCGCATCGTGGTGGGATTGTACGAGGATGGCCTGCTCCAGCAACCCGAGGGCTATGCTTATGCCTTCCCCGATCTGCTGACCTTCCACGACGCGCCGACGGAAATCGAGACCCGGCTCTTCAAGATGCACTTGAAGCACCGCATGCGGGCCTTCCAGGGCACGTTCCACGCCAACCCGGACTACGCCCTCTGGTATGGCTGGAGCGAGATGCTGGAAGATTTGACCGCCATCAAGAGCATGGCCGCGGCGATGCGCGAGAAATCGTAGGTGGTACGTGGTACAGGCGGTACACGAGAAACCATGACGGAAGAGCAGCGTCCCGGAACCGACAACGGCACCTTTCCCGACGACGAGCGGGGCAGCTTCGGCATGCGGTTGTTCCTGCTGTCGCTGACCATCCTGTTCGCCGGCAGCATGGTGGGATACGCCGTCATCCGGTCGCGTGCGGCCGAGACTGTGGACATCCAGTTACCCACTGCTTTCTGGTGGAGCACGGCCGCGATCATAGCCAGCGGCATCGCTCTTGCCCGGGCCCGGGCCAGTGCCCGCGCTGGCCCGGCCGCCCGGCTGCGCCGCGCCCTGGTGTTCGCCCTCGGTCTCAGCCTGATCTTCCTGGCGATCCAGGCGCCGGCGGTCTGGCACCTCCTCTCCATGCACGAGGCCATGCGCGAACAAAACGTCTACCTTTACGGCCTCGCCTTGGCCCTCATCGTCCTGCACGCCTAGCACGTCCTGGGCGGCATGATTCCACTGGTCACCGTGACTCTCAAAACTCTGAGCGACCCTGCTCACTACCATTCCTACCACCACGGTCCGGTCCGCTACGTCGCCATGTACTGGCACTTCCTGGAAGCGGTGTGGATCGTCATGTTCGGTCTGTTTATCATCCTCGGATGACCGTGAAGGCAACCCGCGGTCTGGCCCTTGCCGGGCTCTTGCCTATCATGTAGCGTCAGGCGACCAAGTGCTCTGTCATTCCTGAAATTCAGGGTTAGCGGACCCACAAGCGGCCACCTGCCGCGTTGCACTCCCTTGAATTAGCTACGGCTAGTCCTGCGCTCGCGCGCCTTGCATCTGACCACTTATGACACCGCTAACCCCGAATTTCAGGAATGACAGAGCACTTGGTCGCCTGACGCTACATGAT
>CBDURX010000261.1:0-4515 GCA_965369485.1 uncultured bacterium
GCTTGGCCATCTGCGGCTCCCCTCCCGTTGGAAAGGTCGTTGTTGGTCGTTACTGATCGCTGTCGATCGCTACCTTATCGTTACCTTATCGCTACCTTATCGCTACCGATCGCTGCCGGTCGCTGCCGGTCGTTACCGATTGTTCCTAGTATTTCTCCGTGTGTTCCTCGCACGCGATATTCAAGGTCGCCAGCTCGTCGAGGACCGGATTGTAGATCTCCGGCGTGACCGGCCGCAGCACTCCCGGCGTGGTGATCTTGCCCTGCAGGATCATGTGCACGCTGATGGCAGCCGGCAGCGAGACGGTCCGCGACATGGATGAGTCACCGCCCTCGATACCGAAGTCGATCAGCTTGGAGGTGATGTGCTCCCTCTTGCCGTCGGGAAATTCCGCGGTGAAATCGTGGTACAAAACGATGAGGTCACGTTCGCCCGGCCTGAACGCCAACTTGTCGAACATCAGGTTTCCCAGGGCGTCCAGCGGGCTGATCTCGTCCACCTCGAATTTGCGGTCGCTGAACATGCCGAGCCACTGGAGGTTCCAGGCCGGCAGGGTGTCGGGTGGCAACTCCATCAACCGGGCGGCGGCGAACCGCAGATCCTCTTCCGGACCCGCATCCAGGAACTCGCGCATGAACTCGGCGTAACTCTTGCCCGCGACATTCCTCTCTTCCAGCTCCAGCAGTCCCAGCCTGCGATAGTGGTAGAAACAGTCGCACCAGCCCATGTTGCGCAGGGTGCCGCGGTACAGGGTCTCGATTCCCTGCAGTCCGTAGACATCCAGGTAGCCGATGGAGTCACGGTTGGGGTAGGCCTCGAAGTCCCCGAATCCTTCCACCTGCAGCACGTGCATGTCGCGGAACAACCGCTCGGGGGCGACCGTCACCTTGCGGCCGTTGGACAGATACCCGGCGCCGTTACGGCTGGCGAGCAGCACGCCGCGCGGAGCCCAGGAAAACTTGTAGCCGAAGGGGTTGTCGTTGTCCGCGGGGGCTGGTAAACCGCCACAGTATGACTTGAAGGCGACGATCTTGCCGCCCCGTTGCTTGACGTCGTCGATGATGCGCATGGCCGACATGTGGTCGATGCCGGGGTCGACGCCGATCTCGTTCAGGACCACGACACCGGCTTCCCTGGCCATGGCGTCCAGCGCCTGCATCTCCTCAGAGACGTAGCTGGTGGTGACCATGGGCTTCTTGCGCTCGATGCACATTCTGGCCACCAAGGTGTGAAAGTCGGGAGGCACCAGGCTGACAGCCAGGTCACAACCGTCGATGAACCCGCCCAACTTGGCCTCGTCCTTCAAGTTCAGCTCGTGCGCCTGCCCGTGGGGATGGCCTTCGACCAGTTTCTCGGCCTTGGCAACCGTGCGGCTGGCGCAGACGACCTCGTAGTCGTGGTCGAGCAGGTAACGGACGAGCGGCTTGGCGACCAGGCCGGCTCCCAACACCAACACCTTCTTCATTTGCTCCGGCCTCCTGTGGCAAAGCCGCCCCCGCGGGCGGCTGTCCCTAACTCGATGCACCTGTATACAGGCATGACGTCTCTCCGTAACCGGCCAGCGCCGGGCTAAGAATCCAAATACTCCTGCAGGTACCGGTATGCGGGCGTCAGCTCTCCCCGATGTACGATGACCGCCTTCTTCAACTGGTCCGGTAGCTCGAGGTCGGCGAATTCGCCTTGCCCGTCGGCCGCGGCCAAGGCGGGCACCATGTCCTGCAAGACATGGCTAAAGTGATCCGAGGAGTCCCGAGGCAACTCGCACGGCAGATTGTCCACCGCCATCACCGCCGGACCCACACCGTCGCAGCCGTCGTGAGCGCTACCACTCTGCGGATCGTAGACGTAGCAGGGGTGATCCGGGTAGGTCGGTTTGAGGGTCAGCTCCACGCCCCCCTCGATATCACAGCTGATGTCGCCGATGACCTGCAATCGTGCGTGCCGGTCGGGACCGTAGTTCTCGCGAGCCCAGTCCCTGGTCACGAGGCGCGGATACCGCTCGTCCCAGTAGATGGTGTTCATGAGCACATCCAGGTACGGCAAATGCTCGGCAAAGCAGCCGCGGTACTTGGCGGGGTGCTGATAGTAATCCTGCAGTTCGAACTTCCCGTCGGGCGCCACGGGACGCACCATGTCTTCTTCCTTGAAGACGACTCTGAGCAGGGGCGGCTTGCCGCTGCCGCGGGCCGAACGAGTCCCTAGCTCCGCTACCGGAATGTCGGACACGTGCAAGCAGTCCAGGATCTCCTGACATCCCTGTGAGACGTTGCCGTAACCGGCCAAACCAAACACCAGCGGGTGAATGCGCGCGTCCAGGCCACCTTGCCAGATCTTCTCGCCAACCTCCCGTAACTGATCCATGGCCTCATCGAGGGTGTCGTACGTGTAAGCGTGCTGGATCTCGGTGAAGGCAGTGGCGATGCCTCGAGCCTCCAGGCGCCGGCCCAGGCACCAGAGTGTCTCGATCATGCCCGCGTATCCAGCGTGCAGGCTGAAGAAGATCAGGCGGCGCTCCTTAGCGTCGGCGATGCGCTCGTAATCCACCAGGGAGCAACCCAGCTCCAGCAGGCGGCGCAGCATGGGCATGTTGTAGTCTTGGCCCTTGATGAAATGAGAGACCTAGACGTAGGTCTTGCCGGCCTGGAGCAGCTCGGTGGGAATTTCCTTGACCGCGAAGGTCAGATCGGCCGCGGAGATGTCCTCGGTGACCTCGACACCCTCATCACGGTAATCTTCGTCTTTGTAAACTCTTATCGCGGATGATTGAACCAAAAAATGAAGTTGGTGCTGGGCCTGGAGGGCGGCAATGGCAGCCGGAATCAGGGGCACCCGGCGTTCCCACTCACTCTTATCTTCCCGGCGAATGCCGATGATCGTGGCCACGCAGCCTACCTTCCTGCGTCCGAAACGGTTCGCGCTTCCCGACTTACGACCCGCCCCAGGTGGGTCGCAGGCACCTAAGCTACGTTCCCGTCACTGGCCAGTCAAGCTGCGGTGGCGTGATTTCAGGCTCTTGCCAGGCAGTCAACCTCCTGTTACGGTGCTAAATACCAGAGGGAGCGACCTCACACCCTCGTGCCCGTTAGTAACGACACACCCCTCGAGCCGGGAGGTCACGATGGCAGCCACGGGTTATGCCCATCCGATCAGGCAGGCGCTGGAGTTCTTCAACCGCACGATCAGCGTCTTCAACGAGGACGATTCCGGCTACGCCCCCATGGCGGATCAATACACCGCAGCCCAGCAAGTGGCTCACGTCGCCCATACCATCGACTGGTTCATGGCCGGCGGCTTCGGCGACGGCTTCGACCTGGACTTCGCCGCCCACGACGCCAAGGTGCGCGAGTTCACCTCCTTGGCCGCAGCGCGGAATTGGCTGGATCGAGCGGTCGACAGTGCCGCCGAGACCGTCTCCAACAAGTCGGCCGAGGAGATGATGGGGTCGATACCGGACGGTCCGGTCATGGGCGGCGAACCGCGCGCGGCTGTCGTGGGCGCCATCTGTGAGCATACGGCCCATCACCGCGGAGCCCTGGCGGTGTACGCGCGGCTGCTGGGCCGCAAGCCGCCCATGCCCTACTCCGACTAGCCGGCACTATCCGGCCAGCCAGGCTGGGAACGTGCGAGACCCCACCGCGATCGTGCAAGATCCCACCGCGAACGTACGAGACACCACCGTAAACGTGCGAGACCCCACCACCGCCTGGTGCTGGGGTCTCGTTTCTACTGGCAATATCTTCTGTGTCGTTACTTCGTGCACCCGGCGCTCGCTGAGCGGCCTACCTCCCCTGCGGATCCTTGAGAAACTTGTAGAAGTCGCCGCGGGTCGAGAGAATGAGAACGCTCTCCTTGTCCACGGTGACCGTGTAGGCCTCCATGGTCTTCAGAAACTCGAAGAACTCGCGCGACTCGAGGGACCGGTCATAGGCAGCGGCGTAGATGGCTGTTGCCTCGGCATCGGCCTCGCCCTTGATCTCCTGGGCCAACTTGTAGGCTCCGGACTGGATCCGCAGCAACTCGCGTTCCTTCTCGCCGCGGATGCGGGAGGCATCGCCCTCCCCCTCGCTGCGGAAGCGGTCGGCGATACGGCGCCGCTCGGCGATCATCCTCTCGTAGACCTTCCTCTGAACCTCCTCCACGTAGTTGATGCGCTTGAACTGCACGTCCAGGATCTCGATACCCAGATCCGTGGTGCGGGACTGGGCCTTGGTCAGGACCTCGTCGCGGATCTTGTCCCGGCCGAACGTGATGTCCACCAGCTCCACCTCGTCCTCGGGTAGCAGCTCGCCGGACAGTGGCTCGCGGTTGGTGCTGCGCACGACCTCCACCACGTTGTACTTGGCGATGGCGTTGCGGGTCTCGCCGTCCAGGATGTCGTCGAGGCGGGTCTGGGCACCCCTCTCGTCACGCAACCGCTGGAAGAAGAGCAACGGGTCCGATATGCGCCAGCGGGCGTAGGTGTCGACCCAGACGAAGCGCTTGTCCTTCGTCGGCAGCTGGTTCGCATCGCCGTCC
>CBDURX010000262.1:0-4510 GCA_965369485.1 uncultured bacterium
ACGCCGGGTTTCAGCCGTCAGGAACTTCTCCTGGCTGCGCGTATGCCATTGCGGCTGACCTACGGGACCATCGGGAGGGGGGTGGAGATCCAGGGCATCCGCCGCATGACCGACCAGTTCCTCCTGGCCAACCGCCGTGGACAGTCTTCCCGGTTGGCGAATTACAGTGAGGTGGACTCGGCCCTGCGCGAGATCGAATCCATCTTCGGATCTGTGGAAAACGATCACCTGGGTGACACCATCACGGCTTTCTTTTCCGCCTGGAGTGAGCTGGCATCACCGCCCTCGGATCCTTCCCAGAAGCAGTTGGTGTTGAGCGCGGCCCAGAACATGGTGTCGGATTTCCACGCCATGAGTGCCAACCTGGACAGTCTCGAGAAGAATCTGGCCGGTGAATTGGAGAGTGAGATTCAGCATCTCAACGTGCTGCTGAAGCAGGTGGCGCAGATGAACGGGCAGTTGCTCTCCGGAGGGAACCCCGGCGCCGTGGCCAACGACCTCCTCGACCAAAGGGACCTTCTCATCGATGAGATCGCCAGCTACTCCCAGATCACCGTCGTCGAGCGGGAAGATTTGACTGTCGACGTTATCATGGGCGGCCGGACGGTGGTCACCCGGGAATACGCGACACAGCTGGAGACGGCCTGGCAGGATGTTGGGTCGGAGCGCCGGATGTCCGTCGTGACCCAGGGCAACCGCAAGGAAATCGCCATGGACGAGGGTAAGATCGAGGGCATGCTCACCGCCATGACCTCTTATGTCACGGAGACCCACGACCAACTGGACAGCCTGGCTGAGTTGTTGGCTGACAGGGTGAACGATCTGCACGTGCAGGGGCGTAGCGGCGGCCACAGTGGCCTGGTCTTCTTCGTCGGCGACACTGCCCACACGCTGAATATCAACCCGGCCATCCTGGATAACTACAACCTCATCGCCACCTCGCGGTCCGGTCTCGAGGGTGACAACGATCTGGCACTGGAGATAGCCCGGTTGCCAGACGAACCGCTTGACGGTGAGGGTAGCGCCACCATGAGGGATCAGTACCGCGCTTTGGTCGTGGGATTGGCCTCGGAGAGGAACCGCTTCGAATTTTTGGTGCAGAACCAGGAGAACATGGTTGCGGCCGTTACAGCGCGCCTGGAAAGCGTGCGTGGCGTCAGCCTGGACGAGGAAGGTGCCAACCTGGTGCGCTACCAGAATTCTTACGAGGCTGCCGCCCGCATCATCACTGCGGTTCAGGACATGTTCGATACACTGATCAGCATGTAGGAGTAGCATCCGACCGGGGAGAAACCCGATGAGCATTCGCATCACCGACAGCTACATGGCCAACCTGCTAGTGCGGGATAATCATCGCAGCCTGGCGAGAATGCTCCGTCAACAGCGCATGGCCAGTAGTTTGCGCCGTGTCAACAGCTACGCAGACGATCCGGTGGCAGTCGGCGCCATCAACCGCTACCGCAGTTTGATCGCTGTCAACGGCCAGTACCTGCGCAACGTGGACCGGGCGCACGCTTTTCTGATGGCCACCGACACCGCCCTGCAGGACATTACAGGACTGCTGACGGATGCCCGGGTCATTGCCGTGCGAGAGTCCAGTGCCCAGGCCACAACCGAGACCCAGGACCAGGCGGCCAGTGAAGTGAGCTCTCTCATCGACCAGATGTTGATGATGCTGAACATCACCGTGGAGGGAGATTACATCTTTGGCGGCCACCGCACGAATGTGGAACCGTTCATACGGTCGGGCGACGTGATCAGTTATCAGGGTGACGGAGGCCTGATCGACGTGCAGATCGGTCCCCAGGCCACACTGATCGTCAACACCCCGGGAGATCAGTTCCTCGGCAGTAACAGCTCAATCTTGACCGGTACGGTGGATATGGCACCCGCTCTGAATCTGGCTGACAATCTCGGCGATCTGAACTTGGGCGGGGGCTGGGAAGAAGGCGCTTTCACCATCACCGATGGGAACGGGACCACGTACGACGTGGACCTCGGTGGCGTGGCCAATGTGGGCGATGTCATCAACCGCATCGACGCTGCCACAGGCGGTGCGGTGACCGCTTCCATCTCGCCGGGTGGCCAAAGCTTGCAGCTGGCCGGCAGCGGGCCAATCACGGTGGCGGATGTCGATGACGGGCACACGGCCCAGAGCCTGGGACTGAGCGGCCATTCCGCGGCGGACCTGCTGGTGGGTCGGGACATTCGGACGGCCCCGACATCGGCGACACTTCTGGCAGACATCCCTTCGCTGAACGGATCCCTGCCCCTGGGCATGATCAACATCAGCAGCGAAGGCAATGATGTCCTGATGAGCTTCTTCCCGGCCGCCACCATTGGTGACCTGCAGACCATCCTCAACGCCGCCGTACCCACGCTTCAGTTTCGCATCGAGGGCGCCGTACTGTCCATAGTCAGCGGTTCCACGGATCACTTCGTGATCAGCAACGCAGACGGCACCAACACGGCCAGCGTCCTCGGCATCGAAGGCACAGGCACGCCGACCCGGCTGTTCGGTGTGCTGGCCGATCTGAAGGCCGCCCTGGAACTCCACGACCCAGTCGCTATACGCAGTACCCTTGCAGAGTTGGCCACGGTGAAGAGCAATGTGCTCGGCGAGACGATCAAGGTGGGCGGGCGACAGAACAACCTGGACTGGATGGGGACACTCCTGCGTCGGCGCGACGAGCGATTGCAGTCTGGACTTTCCCGGGAGTGGGACGCGGATATCGCCCAGGTGGCCTCTGACTTGAACCAGGCACAACTAGCCTATGAAGCCAGCTTGCTGGTGACCAGTCGGCTGTTTGAAACCAATCTCATGCAGTACCTCCGCTGACCCAAGTCTGCGGGGAGTGCCAGGCCAAGGAGCCAGAAATGAAGACGTTGCAATCGGTTCACTTTGGTGAGCTGAAGTACGACGAGAAGGATACCATCCATCTGCCCGACGGATTGATCGGTTTGTCGGAAATGAAGGACTGGATCCTGCTGGACGGGGACGACGACATCCCGCTGAAGTGGCTCCATTCCCTGGACCGACCGGACTTTTGCCTGCCCGTCACCGACCCCGGCTATTTCACCAGCGACTACACAGTACGGGTTCCCGCGGCGTACCTGGACCTCCTGGGATCCGAATCCGAGCAGACTATTGCCGTGATGGTCATCACGACCATCCATCCTCAGGGCAGCAGTATTACAGGTAACCTGTTGGCTCCCTTGTTGATAGACACCGAGACCAGGCGCGGGACCCAGTTACCCCTGGACGATGAGGGGCTCTCGCTGCGCCAGGAGATCGATTACTTGAAATTTGGTCTTGCCGTAAGTACAGAGTCAGCGGACAATGAGGAAACGGAGGTTACGGAAGTACAATCCGAACGGACCGAAGCCGCCCCTGCGGAAAGGCATAAAGTGAGTGTCTGACTGCGAGTCGCCTCGCAGTGCGGCGCCGAGTGGCGGACAGGGAGGTCCCGTGCTTATCCTCAGCCGCAAACGCAACGAGAAGATCATGATCGGAGACGACATCTCCATCATGATCGTCGATATTCGTGGCGATCAGGTACAGATCGGCATCGATGCACCCCGTTCTATCCCCGTACACCGCTACGAGATCTACGAAGAAATCAAGAACGCGACACTGAGAGCGGCCCAGTCGGACGCTGCCGATCTTTCCGCCCTCAAGAAGAAGACCAAGAAGAAGCCGCCTGCGGGCCAGGAGAACGACTGATCCGGCTCAGGCCTTGCGGTCGACGCAGAGAGGCGCCGGGTTCCGAGACGGCAACGCTGTGGTGCGCGCGCGTGCCAACTCACGCCCCAGAGCAGTTAGGGAAGCCTGACCCTGCCGCTGGAGGTCCCGGTCGCTCCCCTCGAGTTCGGCCAGCAATGGGCTGCAGGCGGTGATTTCCGCCTCTGTGGCGTGCCGGCGCGAAGTGGCCAGGCGCTTGATGCCGTGGTCGCGTTGGGCCAGGAGCTCGTTGCAGGCAGCCAGTTCATCCTGCTCCAATTTCTCCGCCAGGCGGTGCGTCAAGTCGAGCAGTTGTGTGATGTCATCTCGTAGTGACATGTTTCGACCAAGGTCAGGCTGTAACAGAGACCAGGTTGGGTCGGCCGTGCTGTCCGGCCGGGTCGAACTGGGGAGGTGCATCCCTGTCGGCGTCACTGGCGTCATTGGCTGCCTCGGGCTCCTCCTGCGTGGTGTCCTTTGCAGGATCCGGGCCGGAAACTGGCGTGTGGGATGGGTTCTGGTTGCTCAGCTGACGTAACGCCTCCTCGGCTGCGCCGGGTGGGATCCTCCGCCAGGCGTCCAGCAACGGCGCCAGGACCCGGATGCTGTTGTCGAGGTGGGTCTCGTCACGGTCGACCAGGAAACTCAGGATCTCCTGAAATAGATAATCGTAGAGGAGCTCCAGATTGCGGGACAGCTCGCCGCCGACCGTGTGGTCCAAAGCATTGCGCAGCTCCAGAATGATGGCCTGGGCCGAGTTGACGCGTTGAAGCGATAAATGGCACTCTT
>CBDURX010000263.1:0-4507 GCA_965369485.1 uncultured bacterium
TATGTTGTCGATCACCAAACAGTGGTACACGACGGGTGTTCCAAAGCTGACGGTGATACCGGCACCGTAGCCGGCGCTGTTGCCGCGAATCTCGCAATCGCTCACGGTGCCGCTTGAACTACCCAAGTAGACCCCGCCTCCCACCCCGGACGCGGTAGCGGTCCCGTTATTGCGGATAACACACTCGTAAATGTAGAGGTTGCTATTCGAGGCGTAGATGCCGCCGCCTCCGTTGGCATAATTGTCCTCGATGACGCAGTTCCGAATGGTCGGCGAGGATCCGTTTTCGCAGTTGACACCGCCGCCAGAACTGCCGATCTGGTACTCCCAGGTGGCGTAGCCACCGGTGATGGTAAACCCCTCCACGATAGCCTCGCGTGTTTCGTTGCCTTGGAAGTTGAACACCCGCTGATTGACGGACGCGTTGCCCTCGGCATTTAGGATGCACGCTGTTGGGCCATTCTGCGATCTCAACACCAGGTCTTTACCGCCGAAATCCAGGTTGCGGTTACCATCACCGGTCCAGGTACCATCGCGGACTATGATCTCGTCTCCGACGTCGGTAGCGTCCAAAGCCGCCTGGATAGTGCTGAAATCGTCGGGAACGTACCAGGTTGCAGCATGGGTGCCGCCGGCCAGAACCAATACCCCCCAGACCAAGCCAAAATACATTGCCTGCCGCACCCTCATGACATCCCCCCTCGATTGGTGATGTTTTCGCGCCCCCGAAGTATAGGAAAAACAACCGCCTATTCCGCATCCTGTCGCCGGTTGACCCTCGTATTCTAGCACATCCGGAGAGTACTCGTCGACCGGCGGATGCCGGGCCGGGCGCATAGTCGGGCGTGTCGGCATCCTGCAACAGTTGCAACGTCGCACCATGGTCACTCGACAGGCTAATTTGTATTAGGTTGAGGTAGGGAGTTGCGAACTTCACTGGCTCGATTTACGAAGTGTTGCCAAGAATAATAGATGTCCTTGGTCAGTGTATTAGGAGTTTGACGCATGCCTCAGACGCGCAGCATTCCCGATGCTTTTAACGAGTTCGAGCGGATGGCCACGAGACTCGGGCTCCCCGCACCCTCCAAGGAGACCATGCCGAACATCCTCGACGGGTGCACCGCTGTCGTCGCCCTCGCAGACGGTCGGCTACGGCTCACCTGGGACGGCAAGGAAGAAACGCTCGTCCTTGAGATCTCCCACGGGCCTCCCGGAGGACAGATATTCTGGCTTGACCTGTTTTGCGCACGATGCCCTGAAGGTGTCTTGACCGAAGTTGACAACCTGGACGTGGACTTCCAGTCCTCTCTGGAGAACGGCATGGAACTGATGGGGGGCAGCATCTAACACCCGCTGCAACTGACGAGGTGCCCACGTGTTTCCCGAGGCCGATTCGTCGCCGCCGGGCTGATTGGATGGCGTCGACGAACCGGCTCAGCGGAGGACACCTCGCAGCTGAGTTACAATCGTTATCCGTTTGGAAAACGGGGCTTGACGCATAACGTCATTCGTTATACACTGGATCAATGATTAGGTCCTTCAAGTCAAAAGAGACCGAAAAGATCTTTCGGCGGGTCCGATCAAAGAAGCTGCCCGGGGACATCCAACAGGTCGCTCTGCGCAAGCTGCGGATGCTCCATCGCTCCCGGTCCATGGCGGATATCCGGGTGCTACCGGCGAACCGACTCGAGCGGTTGAAGGGAGACCGTGAGGGCCAGTACAGCATTCGCATCAACGATCAATGGCGGATTTGCTTTCGTTGGGAGAAGGGGGATGCCTTCGACGTCGAGATCGTCGATTACCACTGAGGAGTTGTCATGGTGCCTAAAAAGCTAAGCCCAGTCCATCCCGGGGAGGTCCTTTTCCATGAGTTCCTCGAGCCCCTGGGCTTGAGCCAGAACCAACTGGCGCGGGATCTTGGGGTGCCTCCTCGCCGGATAAACGAAATCGTTCTTAAGAAGCGCCGGATCACGGCGGACACGTCTCTGCGCCTGGCGCGGTACTTCAAGATGTCTCCTGAGTTCTGGCTGGGGTTGCAGATGGACTATGACCTCGACGTGGAGAGCGACAATCTGGGAGATCGCCTGACCAGGGAGGTCGGTCGCTATTCAGGGGGGAACTGGCAACGCAATGGCTAACAACAGCATGAACCAGTCGAAGGCTTTGTTACGGTCCATGCTTGCGCATGGTCCGCACCAACCGGCTTCGCCGCCCGCCTTCGCTGGTTAGACGCACAGGAGGAAATGGCCGGTATGGGGAGCGAGGTATTTGATCGTGAGGCGGCGGCGATCGCGGCGCAGCTACCAGCCGGTCCACGTCTTGGGATCATCGGTAGCGCTTCATTCTGGCACCCGGAAAGCGAGGCAACCTGCAGCGCGCTGGGGTGCTTGCTGGGCGATCTCGACGGCTTGGTCCTCCTGACTGGCGGTGTTGAGGGAGTCGGCGAAGCCGTCGGTCGGAGTTTCTTTGGGGCACGCGCGGGCAGCGGCGGCCATCGAGGCGGTTTTCACGTACTTCCACGTGGCTACAAGCGTTGGGACTATGGAGAGACTTTGTTCGCGGGTTCACACTTTGGCGAGAGGCGAGAGGTTCTGGGCCGATTGGCGGACATCTACGTCGCAATCGAAGGCGGCCCCGGCACCGCACATGAAGCATCTGTCGCTCTTGCTCGTTCAGGACTCGTGATCCCGGTCGGACGGACCGGCGGGTATTCTGGTGAACTATATTCCCAAATGGCCCGGCCGCCATCTGCCAGCGAAGAAGCATGGCGCGCCCTCGGAAGGGCCCACGCCGCGCAAGAGCAAGTAGCCGTTGCGATCACAAACATAGTGGGCATGCATCTGAGGGAATCCCAGCATGGCGTCTAACTGGGTGGTAGCGGACGGCGATTCGCGTCGCCGCTGAACCAGGGCATTAGACCCGTGTTGCAATTCCGCTTGACCCAGTGTATACTTTAGACATATACAGGTGTACATGGACGTACTTGAGAAACTGCAGGCGTGCACGGGCTTCGACTGGGACGAGGACAACCTCTTCAAAAACTGGGAGAAGCATGGAGTTTTGGTCGCCGAAAGCGAGCAGATCTTCTTCAATCGACCCTTGCTCGTGCGGCCAGATGCCCTGCATTCAGCGGCTGAGAGTCGGTTCTACGTCTTAGGTCGGTCGGATTCCGGTCGGCAACTCTTCGTGGTGTTCATGATCCGTGGAGAGTTAATCAGGGTGATTTCGGCCCGAGACATGAGTCGGAACGAACGCCGGAGCTACTTGAAGTATGGCGAAGAAATTGAAAAAGATCCCCAAGCATAGGTCCGAGGAGCAGGAGCGCGAGTTCTGGTCCAAGTCGGATTCCTCCGAGTACATCGACTGGTCTGATGCGCGGCCCTTGGTGTTGCCGAATCTCAAACCATCGTTGAAGACTATATCCTTGCGGCTACCCGAGCACATGCTGGCCGAACTGAAGGTTCTGGCCAACAAGCGGGATGTGCCTTATCAGAGTTTGCTAAAAATCTTCTTGGCAGAGCGTCTGGAAGAGGAATTGAAGCGGCTCGGACCAACTGAGGTAAAGGTTTAACTGGAGCTTGCAGCCAGCAAGGAGGCAAAGTTCCATGACTCCTCTGGAAGTGGCTGACGCGTTCGTGGCGGCCATCAATTCGGGAGAAGTCAATCGTTTGGTTGGCCTGATGACCCCGGAACACATGTTCGTCGATGCCGACGGTTCCGAGCATGTGGGCAGGGATCAGATGAGCTCGGGCTGGCAGGAGTATTTCGACTGGGTGCCGGATTTTCAGATCGAGGTGACCGACCGGTTCGAGGACAAGAGCACGGTGATTCTGTTGGGCCGGGCCAGCGGGACATTTGTGCAGAATGGTGAACTGAAGCCGGACAACCACTGGAGTGTTCCGGCGGCGTGGCGAGTCGTCGTCGATGCGGAGCTAGTAGCTGTCTGGCAGCTGTACGCGAACCAGCACCTGATGCATGAGATCCTGAAACGAATCAGGGCGTAAATCCCACGAAGAATCACTGGGTCAGAACCTTGGGCGGGATGAGCCAGACCAGCTCCCCCGCAGGGGGAGCGGTGCCGATCAGGTCGATCCGCACCAGACTGCCCTTCTTGCACACCACGTAGCCGCCGCCGGTGATGGCACCAACTGTGAGGCTGAAATCAGGTTCGTGACCCACCAGCATGATGCGCTCGGCATCCACCCGATCCCGCAGAATCTGCGCCAGCGCGGCGGGGCCGAAGCCCAGGGCCAGCTCGATCTCCCTGTGCAAGCGATCGCGTAGACCGAGGCGGTCGGCCACGATTGCGGCCGTCTGGTAGGCCCGTGTCAGGGGGCTGGTGAGAATGAGGTCCACACCGAGATCGAGGTGAGCCATGGTCTCGGCCGATTGCGCCATGCGCTCCTTGCCTGCCGGGGTGAGAGGGCGCCATGCTTTCTTTGACAAACCGAGGATTTTCATTCTCCATGCAGTGTTGAGCCAGTTCCGAAGGATCCCTTAGATTCAT
>CBDURX010000264.1:0-4506 GCA_965369485.1 uncultured bacterium
GACATCACCACTCCCTCGCTCTGACCGTACCTGTCATGGTCGCGCGTGGCCATGGCAGGGTCGACATCCCGCCGCTGAAGGGGAGACGTTTCACGGTCGTGACCCAGCCTCATCCTATTCCGCGACCTGCTTGTCTGACAAGAGATTCGGCGTTGCCACCGCTTTGACAACAGTGCGGATCCCGGTTACATATGACGTCCTGGGATGAATTCACCTTTTAGCCAAGCCGTGCGGGTGTTCTGCGAGCTGTCCGCCGGCGCCGGGTGTCTGCACATGCACATCCATCTCGATCCCCTGGGCGGTATTGCGGGTGACATGTTCGTGGCCGCCGTTCTGGACGCCTGGCCCGAGCTTGGGGCGGAAATTCCTCTACTGCTCGCGAAAGCCGGTCTTCCCCCAACCGTGACGGTCGCCGTGCGCCAGGAAAGCACAACCGTATTCGCTGGAACGCGGTTCCTGGTCGCCAGGGAAGAGGCCGACGAGCAAGGTCATGACCACCATCACCAGCACGATCACAGGCGATTCCGCGACATCCGCGCGCGTCTGGAAAGCTCGGGCCAGCCGGCCGCCGTCGTCGCGCGGGCCGTGGACATCTTCTCTCACCTGGCCGAGGCCGAGGGCAAGGTCCATGGCCGGCCGGCCGAGGAGGTCACCTTCCACGAGGTGGGCGCCTGGGACTCCATCGCCGACATCGTCAGTGCCGCCTACCTGATCGAGTACCTCGACGCCACCTGGTCCGTGGCGCCGCTCCCGGTGGGTTCGGGCACGGTGGAGACGGCCCACGGCACGCTGCCCGTTCCCGCGCCGGCCACGGTTCTGTTGCTGGAGGGGTTTCCGATGCATGACGACGGTGTCGCGGGCGAGCGAGTCACACCCACTGGCGCGGCGATCCTGCGGCACCTGCAGCCTTCGTTCCGGCTGCCAGAGCTGCCGCTGATCATGAGCCGCACCGGCATCGGCCTCGGCGCGCGGCAGTATCCCGGTCTGAACAACATCTTGCGGCTGGTGGCGTATCAGGAGGCGACACCGGCAACTGGGGTGGAGTCCGCCGTTGGCGGGGAAGGGGTGGCAGCCATGGCCACTCCCCGGGCCGCGAAGATTGCCGTCCTGTCATTCGAGGTGGACGATCAGACTCCGGAGGACCTGGCCGTCGGCCTGGACAACCTGCGAGCACTCCCGGCTGTCGTGGACGTTCTGCAGACTCCAGCGTTCGGCAAGAAAGGTCGTCTGACTGCGCGGGTGCAGGTCCTGGCCCGACCGGAAGAGGTCGCGGATGTAGCGCTGCGTTGCCTGGAGGAGACCTCGACCCTGGGCGTGCGCTGGTGCGTGACCGATCGTTTCTGCCTGCCGCGGCAGACCCTGGAGATCGCTGCGGCTGACGAGTCTGTCCCTGTCCGGAGCAAGGGTGAGAACATCAGAGTCAAGGTTGTGCGGCGTCCCTCAGGCGCGGTGACCGGCAAGGCCGAGATCGAGGACGTTGCGAGGGCCGAGGGAGGCTACGCCGTGCGACGCCAGGCAAGGCGAGCGGCCGAGACGGCGGTGACAGAGGGACGAGCATCCGAGGCACAGACTGGTGATCGAAGCACGGCCGCAGGTGGAAAGGACGACCCTGATGAGTGAGTCACCAGCCGACCTGGTCTCCCTGCAGGAACTCCTACGCGGGATCGGTCCGGCGGCCATCGCCCTCAGCGGCGGTGTCGACAGCATGACCCTGGCCATGGTGGCCCACCGCAGTCTGCCCGGCATGATCGAGATGTTCCACGCAGTCTCCCCAGCCGTTCCTGTCCAGGCCACCGTGCGGGTCAGACGCTATGCCGAACGCGAGAAGTGGACGCTGCACGTGATCGACGCCGGTGAGTTCGACGATCCCGCCTACCGACGAAATCCCGTCGATCGTTGTTTCTACTGCAAGATGAACCTATACCGTGCAGTCTGCCGGCGCACGAGCGCGACCGTTTTGTCCGGAACGAATTGTGACGATCTGGGCGACTACCGCCCTGGCCTGCAGGCGGCCTCCGACCACGGCGTACGGCATCCCTTCGTCGAAGTCGGTCTCGACAAGCGACATGTGCGGGCCATAGCTCGTTGTCTGGGTCTCGACGATCTGGCCGAGCTGCCCGCCGCACCATGTCTGGCGAGCCGTATCGAAACCGGCCTCGCCATCGAACCGGAGGTCTTGCAACTGGTGAACGAGGTGGAACTGCTGATCGGCGAGCGGCTCACCAAACTGGCCAGGGAAGAGAGTGGGGAGGTGGATGACGCCGGAGCGGGGAACGACAGCGATGCTACAGGCGCCGACCGTATCTCGAGGGAAGGCCCGAGTGTGCTGTCCCGCACCGTCCGCTGCCGCGTGCGCGAAGCGGGAGTGGTGATCGAACTGGACCAGGTATCACTTGCCTCTCTCGAGGCCGAAACTCGCGACGAGTTGCGCGAGATCATCGCAGGGAGATTCCGTACCATCGGCAAGGAGTGTGCAGTCATGTTCGAGCGTTACCGCACCGGTAGCGCGTTTCTCACCGGCTCTGACGGGAGCGAAGCCTTTGCCTGATCGAGACGTGCCCGGGGAGCGAGAGCCGAATTCGGCCAACGACGTGAACCTTGACGTCCAGCGCCGCCAACGCATCGGCTTCGACGAGGCGGTTTTGTGTGGTCACAAAAGCCTATCGCAGCTGACGACCATCCTGGACCAAGCCGCTACGCGCAGGGCGCCTCTGTTACTGACCCGCCTCACGCAAGAGCAGTGGGCGCAGCTACCGGCGGCTCACCGCAAGCGGCTGGAGTTGGACCCAGTCTCGAGCACAGCCTTCTTTGGCAAGGTGTCACCACCCGCGGACGCGCCTCGGGTCGCTGTGATAACCGCAGGAACCAGCGATGTTCCAGTGGGTCGTGAAGCGGTCCGCACCCTTGCCTACTACGGAGAGGCCAGCCTGGAAATAAACGATGTCGGCGTGGCCGGCATCCACCGCTTGCAGGAGCGGCTGGACGACTTCCGCGACCTGCCGGTGATCATTGCCGTGGCCGGTATGGATGCCGCCCTGCCCAGCGTGATCGGCGGGCTGGTGTCGGGGATGGTGATCGCCGTGCCGACGTCCATCGGCTACGGCGTTGCCGAGGGCGGCTGGACTGCATTGCGCGCAATGCTTGTCAGCTGTGCACCGGGCGTGCTGGTGGTGAACATCGACAACGGCTTTGGGGCGGGGTGCGCGGCACTACGGGCACTGCAAGCCTTCCAACGGCACGGTCCCGGAACCGGTATCAAATGATACCATCAACCCTGAATTGATCACCTCACGGTCCTTTCCCTGCAGGATTCCGTAACAGGTATATGATCTCGACTGTCAGTTCCGGTTGATCCGGGTGGTCGGTGAAGATTTTCAGTGTGCCCCGGATGTGTCCCTGAGTCTCCTTGACCAGGGGATCGTCCATCGGCAGTGGGTGTCCCGTGATGGTCACGAAACTCTCCGTATCTGGTGCGGTTTGCTCGATGACCGCAGCGAAGTGAGGTAGGTCTACCTCGGCGCCGGTGATCGCGAAGGTCGTACCCGGACCCGTGGCCCACACTCGGATCCGGCGCTCGAGCAGTTGATCCGCCTTCACGTACCGAAAGTTGATCCGTTGCTGACTGACCTCTATCACCTGGAACACGTCGAAGAACAGTTCGAAATCGACGAAGGGCAGTGCGGGGATATTGGTCGTCAAACGGATGTACTCGCGGTGCCTGCCCGACGGCGCATCCGGTTTGAGGTGCACCACGAGCACGGCTCGCCGGGGATCGTCGTCAGGATCCGGTTCGACGCTCACGTCGAACAGTTTGGTGTTGTAGAATTGCAGTTCGAGTTCGAGGCGTGGAACGGCCTCGGTCCACAACTCGGCTTTCTTGGTGGCCATCTCGCCGTCGTATATCCGGCCGAAACCCAGTCTCTTGTATTTGGGATCGGTGAAGAGGGGTGGCTGGATGTCCGCCGAGACTACGATTTTTAAATCAGGTTGATGGGGATTGTTACTGTGCAGCCGGACATACTTTACCTGGTGGCCCGTGTACTTCTTGCTGTTGAACGTCACGGTCAGGGTGGTTGATGCACCCGGTGCGAGTTCGTTGGTGTCTACTCTTGCCGTCACGCATCCGCAGGATGTGGTGACATTTTCAATCTTCAGCGTCGCATCGCCATCGTTACGGAGGATGATCTGTCGGTTATGGACTTGCAGCTGCTGCATGACGCCGAAGTCCAGGGATTCCGGTTCCACGGTGAGTTGCGGCGCGGCGGCTTGAGCAGCCGTCTGATCGGGGGGCGAATCCATCGCCAGTGGGGTCAGGGTCAGGAGTGTCAGCGCCAGGATTGTCAGCGCCAGGAGGAGAGGTGTCTTTACCCAGCTGAAGGGTGTCTTCCGTCGGTTCATACCATCCATTATAGTCACGATGGCATTGCTGTGAACCTGTATTGTAACGCCTCGGGAGAGGAAACGGAGTGGTCACGGAGTCTGCCGCACGAATTTGCCAGGGGTTCG
>CBDURX010000265.1:0-4503 GCA_965369485.1 uncultured bacterium
CACTGCCAGTTGTCCTCGGGAGAGACCAGACCGCTCGGTTCCTCGCTCAGAGCCCTCGCCTCACGCCGAATTGATTCGTTGTAAGCGTCGCTATCCATGAAACGGCCCACCGCTTGCCAGTATTGATCGACGTGGCTGCCATCGACGCCCGCGTAGATATTCGCGTACTCCCGGTAAGTGTTGGTGCGGTTGTCTCCTTGGTTGTCGAAGGTCAGAAAGGAAACCCAGATGGCCGCCTCCACACCTGCGAAAACGTAAGCTTTGGTTTTCTGTCCGTTGTAGTACTGCCCGGCGCCCGGTAACAGTAGCGACAGGAAACCGGACTTCACCATGCGGCCCGTGTTGCTGCTGCGACCGTAGCTGTCATCTTGCTTGACGCCACCGATGTCGCTTCCCACTGCAGCCACCTGCCACTGCACGGACGCCTCGGGGCCGAAGACGGCATACTCTGCCGCGGTGAAATGGTACAGCACTTCATCGGAGTCGGTCTGGAACGTGCTCGCAGCGGCGGTCGCCACGCCACCGGCCACGAGGCATAGTGCCGCACCCATGGCGAGTAACAGCCGCCAGTCGCAAGTTCCGGAGTTCATGGTTTGCTGAGCCAAATAAAATTTCTCCTCACAGGGGTGGTTCAATAGGATACCGCAAAACCGATCCGTGTGGAAGTCAGCCCCCGCGGTTCGGCGATGAGTGAGACTGGGTGGCCGGCGACCTGCAGCTCGGACTGCGCTCGGCCCCCAAACAAGCCTTGCAGATAAGCGACCTGGATCATGCTGAAGATCCGCGTGGCTATGTTAAGATATACGAGCCGGTCCCGTTTTGTAAAATTGTCATTGGATTCTTTTCGCATGGTGCGGTACGCCTCGCGGTTGTCTGCGATGCCGGGTAAGCGCAGATCAGACAGGGCGCCACCGCCCACGTACCCCGACAGCTCTTCCGGTCGCACGAAATCGTCCCAACCGAAGACGAACTGATCCCACTTACCAAGGTTCTCGAACCACTCGCGCTCGTCCTCTTCGCGGGAGACCCAGAGAGGAAGCTCCATGTAACCGTTTTGAAAGTCACTCACCTCGAAGTAATCCCGGCCAACTCCGGCTATTTCCTCGTTGGCGTGACTGCTCCAGTAGGCCGCCGAGAGTTGATCCTCGGACCAGTGCTCCTCGGCGAACTGGAGATACTCGTCCCGTGTGTTCTTCCCTTCGTTGTTATAGTGGGCTACACCGAACCAGATGGCCACGTCCAGGGCCATCTGAAAGTAGCCACGCTTGTAGCCCATGTAGACCTCGCCGGCTCCCGGGATGACCATCGACATGAGAATGGGCACGGCGGGACTGCCCTGGCGATTGCTACTCACCTCGTTGACCCCACTGCTGTGAGAACTGCCTCCCACCTCGCCTTGGGGAGGTGGCACACCTGTCAAGCTGCTGATTTCCCAGTCCACTCTGTGCAAAAGCCAACCGGCCCGGCCCTGGTTGGCAGCCGGCAGCTGGGCGGTCACGAGTGTCGGAGCCAGTATCATCAGCACCAATAGCCAACCGCAATTCCTCATCCTGTTCATTCTCGCATCCTCCACGGCGCACTGTTCACAAGACCGGTCCGCCTTCATCGTTCCACTGCCAAGGTGGTCAGACTCGTTTGTAGGCCGCTGGAGGTCTGACGCTCCAGCTGGCAGACGTACATGCCCGAGACCAGGCTGGGCAGATCCAGACGGTGCTCATTCACCTGGCCACTGGCCACAGCGATGGTTTCCTTCAAAACAATCTCGCCCTCGAGATTGAAGATGACCAGACGGGCTGCCTGGTCGCCGTGGCTGAAGAAACGCACGGTCAAGTCATTCCCCTGCATGGGGTTGGGGTAGAAGATGACGCGGTCAACTTCTTGTTTCCAGGGCGCCGGCGCTGCCAGCGGTGTGGCCACACCCCCCGGTCCAAGACGGTTACCGCCGCCGGCCGTCCCTAGCCACTCACTGGTCTGCTGACCGCTACCGGCCATCCGGTATCCCACCAACTTGCCGTTGTCGAAGCGACGGTCCAGGGGTGGTCCCGTGCGGCCCGCGCCTTCCAACAGCCAGAGAATCCTACCGTCCGTGTCTGCATCCGTCCCCACTGCCAGACCGAACGGCCCGGTTCGCCCCCACAGGAAAGGCGTACGTTCCAGCAGTTGACCGCGTGCGTCCAAGCCTAAGAGGTGTCCCTGGTCGCTGGTGAAGAACAGCTCGTTCACGCCGTCGCCCGTGGCGTCGCATACCACCACTGGCCCGGCGATGCGGGTGGTATCCGGCAGGGGAAATAGTTCGGCCAAGGCAACGGGGTACCCGGTCAACGGTACACCGTCGGCCTGGTAGGCGCGCACGTGGGTGGTTGTCAAGAGGATCAGGTCGTTCCGCCCATTGCCGTCCAGATCGGCCACGGCAGGTTCGGCAACCGGACCACTGTTCAGGTCTCCAGACCAAGACGTGACCATGACCTGTCCCGCGGTGTCGAGGTGCCAGCTGCCCACCACTCCCGTGTCGTCGAAGACCAGCAGGGTCGCCACGTCGCTTGCCGGAACGAGTGCGCGGCGCAGGACAGTCTCACTGCCCTGCGTACTATAGGGGTAGATGGTTGAATCCAGCTGCAGACCGTCCAGGTCCATGCTCACGCGGTACCAGCCGTCGGGGCCAAAGACGGACCACCCGCCAGCGGGCATGGGCCACGGCAACGGCGGCGCCGCGAAGCCGGTGAAGTCGTCACCGCCGACAGCGGAAAGGATGAGTGGCTCGCCGCGTCGCGCTCCGGTCCCGTCCAGCAGCACGAGCGTGTCGGGCGGAACGCAGCAGAGCAGGTTGGCGTCGAAGTCGGGCGTGGGCGCCCAGGCCAGGGCCGCGCCCACCGCGATGGGGCCCCAGCGTGCCTGCAATCCGCCGACGACGTTCAGGTTCTGGTCGAAAGCCACCACCTCGCCATTGCCCAGACCGACCACAAGGGCGTATTCCTCGCCGGGAGGCATGGTACCTGCAGCCAGGTTGGTCCACACCGGCGGTCCAGCCAGCGGCACCGCGAACTCCCAGGCGGCACCGGGCGGCAAGCCAGGCGCCGACCACAGGGCCGGTGTGCCGTCGGGCCGCCAGACGAACAGCTTGGCCCGGTAGTCGTCACCGTCCCAGTTTGCCGCGGGCACGTCGGCGACGATCAAGGCCGGCACGGCCGTACCGCTGCGCTGGAAGGTTACCGGCGTGGCCGACGTGGCGTCGAGGGCGCGGGGCGAGGCGCTGCCTCCCGCGGCGGCAGCCTCGGTCGAGTCGACAGCGGCGACTGCCCAGGAACTACCAGGCGCCAACGGGGTGATTCCGGCCGTCAGGGACATGGTGGACCGGCGACCGCCGGGATCCGCGCCTGCGATGTGCTGCAGTTGCAGGCCGGTCCAGGAGCGGTCGAAGGCTCGGCTGGACGGCGCACCCTCCAGATGGAGAGCATCTCCGTTGTCCTCGTTGAATGGGTCGCGGAAGGAGCCGAAGAAGCCCAGCACATAGGCGTCGACGACGCCGATGTCCTGGATGCCGTCCGCTTCCACCAGACGTAAGCCGTCCCCGAGGGTGTTGATGGTGTTGGTGGCGAGGTTCGGCTCGATGCGGTTCATGTTCACGTGCCAGACCAGCAAGCCGCCGTCCGGCAGGAAGAAATCGTACATGCCGGTGTTACGCGGCTGACCACTCTGGACGTCCTCGTCACCTCCGAGGTAGAGAATCACCCCCGTCTCGGGATCGCTCACGAAGAAGACCTCGGCGTCGGGCAGCTCGTCAGCGCTCAAAGGCACCCAGCGGTTCTCGATCAGGAAAAACTCACCCGGGGAGCTGCCGCCGATCAGAGCCTGGGGATAGCTGCGCCGAAAATCGTAATCCTCCCGGGGATAACGCCAGTAGTCCTCGCGTGGCACCTGCACCGCCGGCAGGCGGTAGCTCGCTTCTCCGCCCGCGATGTTCGCGTACTCCAGCCAGCCCAGGAACCACTTGTCCCACGCCGACAGGGAAGGCGGCAGCAGTCCCAGCACGAACTCCACCTCGTCGGCCACGCCGTCACCGTCGTTGTCGATGCCCACGGCGGCGATCACGTTGGTGCCGGTGTCCATCAAGCTCCAGATACCCACCTGGGGCAGGCCGCGCCACGTGTCGTAGATATCCACCAGGCCGAGGGCGTGGCCGAACTCGTGGTACAGCGACGCCGCGATACTGCCCACGAAGCCGTCCTGGCTGATGGTCTCGGGGATGACCGAGCACTCCGACAGCTGGCCACCGGAGTAAGCCAGCGGCTCCGGCTCGCCCAGGCTGATGAAGAAGGTCGGCACGTCGTTGGGAGAATCGTTGTTGATGTCACCCTGCCAGTCACCGCCGGCGTGCACGAAGATGATGTAGGTGAAGGGATCGCTGTCGTCGAAATCCGCCAGGCTGAGGGAATCCTCATCCGCCGCCATGGTGGAGTCGGTCACGGCGATCATGTCGCGCACGAGTCGCTCAAGGGATTCGAT
>CBDURX010000266.1:0-4500 GCA_965369485.1 uncultured bacterium
CGTAGACCAGCGGTTTAGACTCGTTCATGACACCTCTCTACTCTGTAACGGCAGGGTAGCACAGGCACGGCAGCCTGGGATGAGAATATTCGTGAACAGCAGCACTACACCACCGTCCTTGATTCCCTGCGCTCACTAGTCCTATTATGAATTCGTGATCACCCATGGTGCGATGTTCAGAGGCAGGAGGCTACAGTGGCCCACCACACAGTCAAGTCCAGCTATGCCAAGCTGACCGAACGGTTGAACAAGTTCCCCCAGGGCGCGCCTCCTTCCCAGTTGCTGTTCCGCATCCTCGAGATGCTGATGAGTGAGCGCGAGGCCGAGCTGCTCTCTTTACTGCCCATCCGGCCGTTCACTGCCGAGAAGGCCGCCAAGAACTGGAAGATGGACCCGGCCGCGGCGCACCGGATACTTGACACCCTGGCCGGACGCGCCCTGCTGGTGGACATCGAGCGGCGCGGACGCACCTACTACACCTTGCCGCCTCCCATGGCCGGATTCTTCGAGTTCTCTCTCATGCGCACCCGGGGCGACCTGGACCAGAAGGTGCTCAGCGAGCTTTTCTACCAGTACCTCAATGTGGAGGAAGACTTCATCAAGGCACTGTTTACCGAGGGCGAGACCCGGCTCGGCCGCGTGTTCGTGCAGGAACCGGTCCTTTCCGGTGAAAACGCCCTGCACGTACTGGACTACGAGCGTGCCACCGAGGTGATCAAAACCGCCTCCCAAATCGGTATCGGCCTGTGCTACTGCCGCCACAAGAAGGAGCACCTGGGCCAGGCATGCGACGCACCCCTGGACATCTGCATGACCTTCAACGGCTCGGCCGAGTCGCTGATCCGCCACGGCCACGTGCGCGCCGTCGAGGCTGCCGAGTGTCTGGATCTACTGGAGCAGGCCTACGAGATCGGCCTGGTGCAGTTCGGCGAAAATGTCCAGCACCGCGTCAACTTCATCTGTAATTGCTGTGGTTGCTGCTGCGAGGCCATGATCGCGGCCCAGCGATTCGCGCACCTGCACCCGGTTCACACCACCAACTTCCTCCCGGAGGTGGCGACGGCTGACTGCACCGGGTGCGGCAAGTGTGTCAGCGCCTGCCCGGTCGAAGCCATGTCTCTGGTCTCGGCCAACGACCCGAAGCATCCCAAGAAAAAGAGGGCAGTGCTGGACGAGGACGTCTGCCTCGGCTGCGGCGTCTGCGTACGAGCGTGTCCCGAGGAAAACCTCACCCTGCGTTCACGGCCAGAGCGCGTCATCACACCCGCGAACGCGGCTCAGCGGTACGTGCTGATGGCCACCGAAAGGGGCAAGCTGCAAAACCTTATCTTCGACAACCAGGTGCTGTGGAGCCACCGCGCCCTGGCCGCCCTGCTGGGGGCGATCCTGGCTCTGCCGCCGGTCAAGCGGATCATGGCGAGCCGCCAGATGAAATCGCGCTACCTCGAAACGCTGTGCCGCCGCCAACCCCATTAACCCGCATTATTCATGAAGGCGAGCTCACTATCCCTCCTGCTCGTAGTCGGCAAGACGGACCGGTAGCCTCTGCGCCCCCCAATCCCCCGGCCTGTCTTCGAACAGCCCTGCACATGCGGCTCCGCAGTTCACGCACTCGCCCTTTGGGGTGAGGTTGTATTCCGACAGAACGTACCAGTTCCTGCCAATCAGTGTTTGACCGCATTGATGGCAGTAAGTGCTTCCGCCATCCTTATCGTGCACGTTGCCGGTGTAGGCGTAGCGCAAGCCGTTCTGCAGAGCGATCTCGCGGGCACGGGCGAGCGTGGACGGCGGCGTGGGAGGATGCTCCATCATCTTGAAGTCCGGGTGGAAGGCGGTGAAATGCACGGGCACGTCCGGTCCCAGTTCCTCGACCACCCAGCGTGTCATCTCGTCCAGCTCACAGTCGGAGTCGTTCTCGCCGGGAATCAGCAGCGTGGTGATCTCGAACCAGACGGAGGTCTCGTGTTTCAGGTACCTGAGACTGTCCAGCACCGCGTCCAGCTCGGCACTGCATAACGACTTGTAGAAGGCAGCGTTGAATCCTTTCAGGTCGACGTTGGCCGCATCCATGTCATCGAAGAACTCCACGCGCGGTTCCGGACAGATGTAGCCCGCGGTCACGGCCACACTCTTGATCCCCAGCTCGTGGCACGCCTGGGCCACATCCACCGCGTACTCGAGGAAAATGACCGGATCGTTGTAGGTGAAGGCCACACTGTGGCAGCCCAGTTCCCGTGCAGCGTGGGCAATCGTCTCTGGCCCGGCCCGGTCCGCCAGCGTGTCGAACTCGCGTGACTTGGATATGTCCCAGTTCTGGCAGAACCGGCAGGTCAAGTTACAGCCGGCCGTACCAAAGGAGAGTGTCGGCGTGCCGGGCAGGAAGTGGTTGAGGGGTTTCTTCTCGATGGGGTCCACACAGAAACCGCTGGAGCGGCCGTACGTCGTCAGGACGACCTGGTTACCCTGCCTGGCGCGCACGAAGCACAGGCCACGCTGGCCCTCCTTCAACGCGCAGGCCCGCGGGCAGAGATCACACTGAATCCTGCCATCCTCGAGGGCATGCCAGTAACGGCCGGGGAACACGGTTTCGGTGGTGTTGCGCATCGTCTCGTCGCGCCCGTGTGAGAGCCCGCATGATACTCGTGTACAATGTAACTCCGGTGACGCTGACCGCAGGGAGGTTCAGCCGGTCCAAATTGCCCTTGTGTTCCCGACGAAACAAATCCCAGGGCAGATTCGGGAGCGTAATCCACCTCTGACCATTTGTGAGAGCGTGGCTTCCATGGTAGGCTTATGGAGCCTCCGGGGAACTGGTTGTCATCTGATTCTTGGTGCAACCTGGGTGGTAAGTGTGGCCAATCGTGTCTCACGTCGTTGACCTGTCACACCTTCTGAGATAGATTGCTCTTCATGCGCAGGGTAGTCTTAATCCTCATGACAGGCCTGCTGACTATCGTCAGCTCAGGCGCGGGTCGGGCCTCCGAGGTCTCCGTCGACGCCCTGCTGGGCTTCAACGGCGGCACCGGCGGCCAGCTGGGTTTCAAGGTCGCCGATCCCAGCCCCAGCCTTCCCTGGGGAGTCCGGATCTCCATGGCTTACCTGCGCCCCACTGCGGGCAAGACCAATGACGCCCTGCGGATCTTCCTGGGCCTCGAGCCCACTTCTCTCCAGAACGAGAGTGATGAGGTGTGGAGCTTCCGCCTGGACGCCTCTTACCGCTTCAAGGTGCAATCCTTCAGCGAACTGTCGGTGTTCGGTGGCGTGCGCCACGCGCGCTTCACGGCCAAGTACGATTCCCAGCACGGCGAGAGACTCATGGAGGTCACCAGCAACCCTTGGGGCCTCGGCCTCGGTGTGGAGGGCAACTACGAGCTGGGCACCAACACCGATCTGGTGATCGTCGGCGGACTGGACTACTACTTCGAGTCCAGTCTCACCGGCGACGGCGTCTCCTTCGAGCCTGGTGGCGAGGATCAGAACGGTTACAGTTATGGCGATGCCGACAAGGCAGTGAACCAGCCTTCCCTGGAACCGTTGGTCATGGTCGGCGTCAGCTACCGTTTCGGGCGCCAGTTCGGGCGCTAGTTCAGACGTTAATTCAGGTGTCGAATCGGTCTATCGCGCGCTCAACAACTTCACTATACGCAAGTTCTACAAAATCCTCGAACCCTCTTGGCGACAGGCAATTTACCTCAGCGGTTTCATTGACAATCTTAAAGATACAATTTGACTCATGATTTATTACAAGGCCTATCGCTTGATCAAAAACCTGATTGACGCTGACCCCGGTGACCGGGTACCATGGTTGACAAGGGGATTGCATTCACTCGGCTGGTCGAGAACCGCGCCGACGTTCCGACATCTACACCAGCCAAGCCTGCATACCTGCTCATACCAAGAACTGCTCCACAAATCATGAAGGAGACGACCATGAAAAAAAGACACCTCGTGGGCGAACTCACGCTTCTTTCCACTCTTCTCCTTCTATTGTCTATCTCCGCCACGGCTTGGGCTCAATCCCGCACCTCGGGGGGAGGAGAAGTGCCGGCGATCACGGAACTCGAAAACCTCACTCGCACCATTCACCACGCGTTACCCGACGGCGATCAACCCGGTTCGTCCCTGCGGCAACCCATGGGGCCACCGCACACCACCACGAACTCGCCTCGACAGGACGATCTGAAACGCTCCCCTGAAACCGCCGATGTCTACATGCCGATCTGGCAGAAACTGGACCGGCTCAGCTTGGCCGACAAGGAGAATGCACTGATCCAGCTCGAACTTCCCCGCCACCTGGCTCAGCCTCTGCAGGGGAAAACCGCAGCCGTCGAAACGCTCTGGAACAACGGCGACTTCGAGGCGGCGACCGCCGCGCTACGCGAGCTGGAGCAAACCCACGCCCAGCTCGGGCTGGCCGTCGGCATCAGCTGGCGACTGCCCAGGATCACGCCCCATCCCAAGTGGGATGCCGACATTCCCATCGGAACCCGGACGGACATC
>CBDURX010000267.1:0-4482 GCA_965369485.1 uncultured bacterium
GACGTAGTTGGGCGCCTGGGTCATGTCGTTGCCGTTGGAAACCGCCAGGTCGAGGTATCCGTCGCCGTTCACGTCGGCGAAGTCGCAACCTGTGCCGAAGTCATTGCTCTCCAGCGACAGCCAATCCGGCTGGTCGTTGTAGGGAATCTCCGCGAAGGCGGCGGGTACGGCCAGTACCCATACGAGCAAGCTGCATGTAGTCACGACTCTCATACTGTCCCTTCCATGTCTCACTTGCCGGGCGGATAGGCAGCGAAGATCTTCGTCACGGCTTCATTGATCTTCTTCTCACCCTTCTCCGGCGCCCGGTTCTTCTCTTCCACCGCGTCTCGGGCCGTACCACGCCAAATGAGTACTTCACTGCTCCTGTCGATCAGATCGACAATGAGCGTCCCCTCCTTGTACTCGAACGCATCGATTTCCCGATCCTGGTAGCCACGCATGTTGTCATCATAGCTATAACCCCAGTCGGTCACATCGACCTTGTCCTCCAGACCCAGATGATAGAGCACCAGGAGATCGGGATTATCCGATTCTTGCCTCAGTCCCTTGGCCAGGAGTTGAGCGTTCACCGCCTGGCGCACCCTCTGTTCGATCAAAGGATCGTTCATCACGGCTGTCCGCGCATCGCCCTCGGGGGTCTGGGGGCGTTCCACCCAGCGGTAGGTTTCATAGGCCTGGAAATCGGTTGTGGGGTCGTAGTCGTAATTGACCTGCATGGACGAAGAACACCCACCGATCGCCGTCAGCAGGCATAGCAACAACACACCGCTTCGGATATTCACCATGTCCCCCTTGTCGCGTGATTTTGCCTTGCGGTCGAGTGGCCTGGTTGATAACCCAGCCATCATACCACACCGCAATCGATTCTGCCCATAGCATCATGGTTCTAAACGGCCGCCTCGACTGAACAGTTCGTCCGCCAGCGAGATACGATTCTCAGGCCAATGACCGTCCCAGGCCGGGCCATTCAATAGCTCCCGCATCGCGCCCAGAACATCCTCCACCCTCAGGGAGCGACGGCATTCCAGATGGCACTTGTCCTTGTCCTCGGTGTCGCACGGCTGGTACGGGCAAACCTCGTGGTAGAGGTAGTGGTAAGCGGGCCGCTGGGCGTCGTGCCAGTCCGGGTCAGTCGACTGGAAGAAGGTGAGCATGCGGGTCGCCTTGGCCAGAGCGACGTGCATCAGACCCGTGTCCGGTACGAAGACGAGAGCGACCTGCGCGAACAGCGCCCCCAGCTGGAGCAACGACAGCGGCGGCAGTAACCGGACATCCGGGATTCCCGCCCAGTGTTCGGTCAATTCCGGTTCCCGCTGATCCGCCACCAGGAAGACGCGGCGACCCGCCCCCAGCTCGCCACCGGCGATGCGCCGGATGGCCTCTGTCAGGAATTCCTCGTCCCACCGCTTGGTCTCGCAGCCGGCCCCCACCACCACCGCCAGGTCCACCTTGCCGGGTGCGGGGGCGATTCCGACCGCGGCAAGCTTGCTCTCCATCTCGGTTCGTGTGCCGGGCGGCAACGGCATTTCCCACACGCGGCGGAAGGAGGTTATGCCCAGCGGCGCCAAAATCGGCAGGTGCCGGTCCACCATGTGGATCTGCGGCAGAGGGTGGGGAATGGGGTCGGTCAGCAGCAGCTCGGCCCAGCGGCCGTTGGCGGGTCCGATGCGGCGGCCGGCCCCGCTGAACCAGGCCAAAAACGCGGTCCGGGAGCCGAAGTAGAAATCGAGGGTCACGTCGTAACGCGCCCGCCGCAGTCCGAGGTAGAATCGGGCCTGCGCGCCGTAGCTCATTCCCCGGCGGTCCAGCACCCGCACCTCGTCGAAGAGAGGGTCTGCCTCCAGCACGGTGGCGGAAAGGGGCTCGCACAGACCGGCGATGTGGGCTTCCGGGTAGGCCTGGCGCAGTGCCCGCACGAAGGGAACCTTCATCATGGTGTCGCCGATCAGGCCCATGAGAATGACCAGGATGCGGGGTGACGAGCTCGTAGTTTCACTGCTCATGCCGTGACTCCCGTGGCGGTAGCCGAAACACGGTCCGCCGTGAGAGGGTCGACAGGACCAAGCCGGCGATCCGTGGAGACGAACTGGCCCCAGAGGAACAGCAGCAGGCAGATCTTGAGGTAGATGGCATAGTTGTCGTGCACCAGCCCGCAGAGGTAAAAAAGATGCAATGAGACGCCGGCCCCCGCGAACCCCGCCTTGGTCCAGGAAGCGGGCAGTCGCCGGAAACGCGTCATGCG
Organism: uncultured bacterium; assembly: GCA_965369485.1. Lineage (GTDB taxonomy): Bacteria > Krumholzibacteriota > Krumholzibacteriia > LZORAL124-64-63 > LZORAL124-64-63 > CBDURX01. Next base: position 2,246 of record CBDURX010000267.1, read on the forward strand.
GCGCACGAGCGCCACATATAACCAGATCATCATGGCCACCCACACCAGTGCCGCGGGGATGCCGTGGCTGAGAGCCACCTCGAGCACGTCGTTGTGCACGTGGGGCCATGTCCGGGGATCGTCCACCAAGGCCCCTGTCTTGTAATGGTCGTACACGGCGCCCATGCCGCCGGGTCCGATGCCGGTCCAGGGATGGTCCGCGATGATCGCCCCCGCCATCTCCCACATGTCGTAGCGCCGGGTGAACTCGGGATGCTGAACATCGAGCAAATCGGACCGTCTCTGGAGCACGGTAGAAAACAGGAGCAGTGGCGCCACGACCATGAGTACCAGCAGTGCGATCATCAGCCGTTTGGGCAGCCGGAAGACCAGCAGCAGGACCACGCCGGACAGCCAGCCGGCCCAGGCGGCCCGGCTCAAAGTAACCGCCAGCACACCAGAGGCCACGAGGCAGAATGCCAGGTAAACCCATCGCTCACGCCGCCGCGCGTGTGGCCCGTACAGTGCGGCCGCCAGCAGGAGCAGAGAGATCAAGGCTGCCACCTGAGATAGGGTGTTGTAGTGCAGGTTGGGAGTTTGCGCCCGCGAGTGGCCGAAGTCCAAGGCGTCGTAGGAAAACCAAACCAGCGCCAGGGTGACCGGTACCAGCAAGCGCCAGGCCCAGTGCCATGCGGTCTCGCTCCACGGCACCGTCAGCAGGGTGAAGAACAGGGCGTAGCGGAACAGCTTGTGGATCTTGCCCGCGCTCGTCGCTGGATCCACGGCCGTCGATACCGACACGAGAAAGAGGACCAGCAGGAGCAAAACCAACCAGGGCACGGGCCGGGTCGTGGGGCCACCACGCAGGAGCGAGGACCAACCGTCATCCCAACAGCCTTTTTCCGGCCGAGCTATGAAGCGAGCAGCCAAGGCGGCCGCCACCGCCAACCCCAGCAAGACCTCCGCCACGGCCGTGCTGAACGGCACGGACATCAGCCAGAGCACCAGGAAGGCCTGGGCCAGTCCGGCGGGTGTGGGAGGCCACAGTCGGGTAGTCATTTCGATCCTGTTGGTCGCAGCCTAACTGCTTCACCAGCAAGCAGCTGCGTATGAAGGCATCTCGAACCCAGAGAAGTTAGCACACGCAGGCAATACCGACCAGTCCGCTTGACGATAGGCAAGTCGGGACAAATGGAGTAGATTTCGGCTTTCTCGACCAGATCTACAGCGAATCGGAAAGCACCTCTTCATGATGACAAGTGTACCGTACTCATGAACCGCTGGCTGAACAATCCTTACGAGAGACCGACGCTGGGAATCGCCTTTTTGGGCCTGGCAACGGTCATCATCCTGGGTGCCGGTTGCTACCAATCCTTGCTGACCCCTTATGATGATGCCTTCTTTGCATACGCAGCCAAACGGCTCGCGGACGACGGCCAATGGCTCGACCTCAAGACTCGCACCGGCTTGCTCCTGGAGAAACCACCCCTGGCAATCTGGCTGCAGGCGCTCTCTGTGTACACCTGGGGACCCTCCACTTGGGCCGCCCGCTTGCCCGGCTTGCTGGTGGCCGCCTGCGGCCTCGCACTCGCCTATGTATTGTTGCGCCGTCACTCGGGCCACGCCTATGCCCTGTTGGGCTGCCTCGTTCTGGTGACCAGTCAGCAGTTCATTCACTTTGCCCGGCGGCCTGTGACCGAGATTTATCTGACTGTTTGGGTCATGTTGGCTCTTCTGTTTTACTGGGACGCGCTGGTCCGCTCCCGAGGATTCTGGTGGACGGGGTTTTTCACGGGCCTGGCGGTGATGACCAAAGGGACGGTGGGGTTGATGCCCTACGGCATCATCGTCCTGCACCTGCTGCTGAGCCGCTCCGGGGTAGTTCTGCGCAGCGGTCGCTTCTGGCTGGCCGTCCTGTTGACGCTGGCGATCACCGCGCCGTGGCACGTGGTCATGTTCGGGCGGCACGGTGAGATATTCGTACGGCATTATATCTGGCAGACGCAGCTGAGCTTCATCACGGGGACCCACCACGTGGATCCCTGGCACTGGTCTACCATCCTGAGAAAGGTCGCGGAAAATTACTGGCCCTGGCTTCTGGCTCTGGTACCCTCCCTGATCGCCAGCGTCGCCTGGCTCCGGCACAGATCCCCAGAGGAACCGCAGCAACGTAGATGGGTGGCCTTCCTGTGGATCTGGTTCGCGGTCATCTTCGTCTTCTTCCACCTGACCTACGTGAAACGCCACCAGTACGTGCT
>CBDURX010000268.1:0-4475 GCA_965369485.1 uncultured bacterium
CCGTAGCTGTCCACCCCGAAACCGTTGGCGTACCCCACCACGTTCCGGCCCGAGCTCGTGAACGCAGTACGCTCGCCGGCCTGGTCCACCGCGCCCACGATCAGCAGGTTCGGCAGTTCGTACGAGGAAGGAATGATCCTGTCGAAGGCCACGTCGCTGTCATCGTTACCCGCGGCGCTGACGAACAGGATGTCGGGTGCGCTCGCGATCGCCCCGTGGAGGCCGTCACTGAGAATGCCGAGGATCTCCTTGGCCATCTCCTGACGTTCCTCGACGGTCTCACCGATGCCGTTGGCCTCCAGGATGCCTTCGATCTCCTTGAAGCCCCAGCCCCAGCTCATGTTGACCACGCGCACATTATTCTGCTGGAAGTAGCGCACCGTCTCGCCGTAAGACTTGGCGTGTTTCTTGGCGAGTTCCTTGGTCATCGGCGCCGGGATGGTGTGGTAGTCGAAGGTGATGCGCGCAGCCAGGATGCGGGCGTAGGGATTGCCCTCCGCGGCGATGCCGGCCACGTGGGTGCCGTGGGAATAGACTGCGCAGAAACCCAAGGAGGTCGTGAATTCCTCCACCTTCTCCGGCGGCAGGCTGCCCATGAACTGCTTGAAATCCGAGGCCTCCTTGCTGTCGATGGCGGCCTGCAGGTCCATCAATCCTTTCAGGTGCGCCATGGCGGCCTCGACCTTCCCGGCCTGGTCGCCCTCGGGATGCAGCAGTTCCGGGGTCTTGTCGCCGTCGACGTCGTAAGCGATGCCGTGGACATCGTCCACGAAGCCGTTGCCGTCACTGTCCTTGCCGTCGTACTTCTCATGCGGGTTGACCCACATCCGGTCCCCGAATACCGGTGCATCGAGGCCCGAGTCCCAGATGCCGACCACCACGGATGCCAGGTCGCCATCCGGATCGAGCTGGACGTCACGCGCGGGCCAGATGTTCTCCTTCGCCACCTTGTGCCGGTCGATCATCCCCTGATAGACGGCGATCTGCTCCTCTTTCAGTGGAATGAATTCCGTAATGGCGAAACGCATGTTGATCACCCGGCGTGCCAGGTCGAAGCTCAACTCGCCGGACTTGGCAACCACGGGATCGAGCTGGCTCTGCACTAATCCCAGGATCAGGTTTTCGCTGAGGAACTCAGCGCGGCCCTTGGACTGCTCGATGCGGTCCTGGACCACGTCCCAGGGCAAGGGTGAGACGAGCTCCTCCAGTTTCTTCCGGAACGCTTCGCGGTAGACGGTTGACCCCGGCTCGCCGGCTTCCCGCGCCGCTATGATGGCTCGCGTCGTCAAACCGGTGGTCAGCCGGATGGCTTCTTTGTCCTCCAGCGCCTTGATTTCATCTATTCTCTGCAGGGCCTTCTCATTGTGGCCGTCGATCAAGTCGAGGGTCAACAGAGTGCCGTAGTAACTCTGCAGGGTGGCCGCATCGTCGATCTGATACTTCGCGAGAGTCATCTTTAGATCCGCGCGTACATCGGCCGCGAACTTCGCGAAGTCCTCGTCGGATTTCATCAGGTCCGACACGGATCCCTCGACTGGGTAGGAGTGACCGGGCAGCTCACTGAGATCCTTGACCTGGATCTTGCTACCCGCTTCCTGGGCCGATGCCACTTGGGGAAGCGCCAGGCCGCAGACCAGCAGTAGCGCGACCCACAGCACGCCGAAACTTTTCAACCGCTTCATTTGCATCTCCTTTTTCACGCGGGCGATCGGCCCGCTCGAGGGACCTGCCGGGAAGGTTCGCCTGAGGACTTCGGGCTCCACCCAAAACCCGAGGCATCTAGCCCGTATTATTCACGAAGGAGCTACTGCGGATGGTTAAAAACCTGCCAGAACACGTGTTCTCGAATTTGCTCGATCAACGTACCGCACCGGGTACGCTTCCCTCGCAAATTCTTGCGAGCACGTGTTCTGGCAGGCTTTTTCCTCATCCTCGCCACGCTCCTTCGTGAATAATACGGGCCAAGGGTATCGACCAAACAATGTAGTTCATACGGGAGACGAAACCCAAGCCCAATGGTTGCATGTATGAAAAGGGTCGGCGACTGTGGGCCGCATGTGGTAAACGTGGTGCTTCCTTGGCCACGCGGACCCGATAGCCAGCAATGGGCGTGACCGAACCGGCGAAAAAAAGCTGATTGTAGTAATGAAGACACCAAAACTCAAAGTCCCCCACGTGTTCGTCCTCTTGACCGGCGCCATCCTTTTCTGCTCCTTGCTGACCTACGTCGTGCCTTCAGGCACATACGAACGCCAGATGCGGACGGTCGAGGGACATGAACGCACCCTCGTCGTGCCAGGTACCTACCAGCATCTTGACAAACACGTCTCCTGGCGAACTCTCTTGCTCGGCGCGGAGATCGAGAACAAGGCCACACCGGTAGGACTGCATGGGTTCCTGACCGCCATACCCCGCGGCATGGAGGCCGCCGCCGACATCATCTTCTTCATCTTCGTCATCGGGGGCGTGTTCGGCATCCTGCAGCGCACCGGCGTGATCAACGCGGCCATCGGTCGATTGCTGCACCGGCTTGGCGACCGCGGTCCGCTGCTGACAGTGGTGTTGATGGCCGTCTTCGCCGTGGGCGGCTCGACCCTGGGGATGGGCGAAGAGTTCATCCCGCTGATCCCCGTCTTCTTGCTGGTGGCACGCCGCCTCGGCTACGACCGCATCTACGGCATGGCCATCGTGTTGCTGGCGGCCGACACCGGTTTCGCGGCCTCCACCACCAACCCGTTCACCGTGGGCGTGGCCCAGGGTATCGCCGAGGTCAAGCTGTACAGCGGTCTGTGGCTCCGTATCGTGTTTTTAATCTGCGCCTTGACCTTGGTTGTCGTCCACCTCTTGCGCTACGGTGCCCGGATCCGGCGCGACCCCGCCGCCTCGCTGGCGCCGTTCACCGATGATGACCCAGGTGTAACGGACATGGTGGCCAAGGCAAGTGGCGAGACCGAAGCAGACGGTAAGGTCGCCATCACCGTCGCCTACGAGACCCATCACACGGCGATCCTGGTGAGCTGCGCTGCCATCTTCGCCTTCATCCTCTTCGCTGTCCAGCGGCTGGACTGGTGGATGGCCGACATGGCGGGTGGTTTCCTCTTGATGGGGATCGTGACCGTGATCGTCGCCAGGCTGCCGGTGGACGTGGCGGCCCGAGCATTCGTGAAAGGGATGGAAGAGATGCTCGTGGCCGCTCTGGTGGTGGGCTTCGCCCGCGGAATCAGCGTGGTGTTGACCGACGGCCAGATCATCGACACCATCGTCCATGGCGCGGCCACGATCTTGCAGACGGTACCGCAGTACATCGCCGTTCTGGGCATGCTCAGTTACGAATCGTGCCTGAACCTGCTGATTCCGTCGGGGTCGGGCCAGGCGGCCGTGAGCATGCCGCTCATGGCGCCGCTGTCGGACATCCTGGGCGTCACCCGGCAGACCGCGGTCTTCGCCTTCACCTGCGGTGACGGCTTCTCCAACATGGTCATCCCCACCAGCGGCATCCTGATGGCCATGCTGAGCCTGGCCAGGATCCCCTACGGGCGCTGGCTGAAGTTCATGTTCCCGCTGTTCTGGCAGTTGATCCTGCTGTCGGCCGTGTTCCTGACCGTGGCGGTGTTGATAGGCTATCGATAAGACCAGCATGAAAGTTGGGAATCACACCGCTGTGAGGGGGTACTCCTGCGTCAAACACGTGCCCGAATCAGGTGGTGCACGCGCTGTAACAAGTCCTGGGGTTGATATGGTTTCTGAATCAGATGGTACTCGCCCTCGGGCAGGTGATCCCGGCCGATGGCCTCGTAGCTGTAACCGCTGTGGAACAAGACCGGCACGTCCGGCCGCCTGGCCTTGATGGATTCGTAGACCTCACGGCCGCCTTTCCGCGGCATGACGACGTCTAAAATCGCCAGCGCGATCTCTTCTGTGAATCGTTCGAAGAGGTCGATAGCCTCGGCACCGTCCCTGGCCACGATCACCTGGTATCCCGCCCGCTCCAGTATCTTCACCGTCAGATTACACACCATGGCATCGTCCTCCGCCACCAGGATCGTCTCGTCGCCGCCCTCGATGCCGGCCTCCACTGTAGATGCCTTCGCCGCAGTCGGTCTTTCGGCAGTAGCTGGCAAGTAGATGCTGAAGGTCGTGCCTAGACCCTCCTTACTCTTGAATTCGATCATGCCCCCGTGACGCTCGATGATGGCCCAGACTGTGGCCAGACCCAACCCCGTGCCGCCCCCCACTTCCTTCGTGGTGAAAAAAGGCTCGAAAATACGACCCTGGTTCTCGATCGGTATGCCCTGGCCTGTATCAGTCACGGTCAAGGCGACATAATCACCAGCCTGCGCCCAGGGGAACTGCGGGTAGTCTTCCACGTCGATGTGGATGTTGGCGGTCGTGAGGTTCAGGCTACCGCCATCCGGCATGGCGTCGCGGGCGTTGATGCAGAGATTGGCGAGTACTTGTTCGATCTGTCCCGGATC
>CBDURX010000269.1:0-4474 GCA_965369485.1 uncultured bacterium
GAGCGTGGCGGAGCAGCTGGGGTGGACCGAGTACAAGTGGATTGACATCAAGGCCAATTTCATCATGAGGGGCATGCAGAATATCCAGGGCGGAAACGTGATCACCTTGACCACTCTCGATCCGGACCCCCAGCAGGCCATGGACATACTCGATGCGGCCACCGTGGCCTTCAACGAGTATGCCCGGGCCGACTCCGTCTCGAGCCAGATTGGACTGACCCGGCCCGGTTTGATGATCCAGATCGCCGCCTTGCAGAATCAGCAGGGGCTTCTGCAGAGCAAGAGGGCCAAGCTGGACCTGGACATCGCCGTGGCCAAATCCAAGTCGAGCCAGGTGGAAACGCAGATGCTCCTGATCGATCTCGAAATAGAGCGTCAGACCATCGCCAAGGATCTCTACCAGCGCCATCTGCACACTCAGGCGGCGGAGTCGCTGACCATCGCCGTGCGTCTCCGGGACCTGGACGCCATTCTGGGCAGCGGCGCCGGGGGCAGCCCGGATCCCGAGATGGTGCAAGCCGCCATCCAGCTCGAGATGATGAAGTACCGCAACCAGAGCCGCGCCGACAGCCTGCGCCACCTGGTGGCCCTCAGCGGGAACAAGCAAACAGAGCTGGGTATCAAGCGGGACCAGGAGCTCGTCGCCAAGAAAGCCAACCTCCACCGCGAGGTGGAGATCCTGCGTGTCGAGAGGGACGGTGAGTTGCCCCACGAGGATGTCGACCTCGCCAACCAGATCTGGGAAAGACGGTCCAAGCTGGCGATCCTGGCGCCCATCGAGAGGGTCGGACACATCCAGATCAGCAGTGGTCCGGTGCGCCCGCGCAAGACGAGGGCCGTCTCCATCCTGACCCTGGTGGCTTTCTTGGGATCGCTGTTCGCGGCCTTCGCTTGGGAGTACATTTCTTCGCAACGGGAGGAGATCTTCCGGGCCCGGGGTCGCTGAGGTGAGCCAGGCAGACGAAGAACAGCCGGGCCGTCAGCCTCTCGCGGAGGGATTCAGCCGTTCCTGTGGACCAGGTCCCGGTAGATATCTTCGAAGCGCTCCACCTGTCTCTCGAGCGTGAACTCGCGAGCTCTCACGCTGGCAGCCCTACCGTGCTCCAACCGCAAGACGTCGTCCAGGACATACTGCTTCATGGCGCGAGCGAGGGGCTGCGCCTCCGGCAGAACGATCTGTCCGTCGTGTCCGTCGCGAATCACCTCGGGGATGCCACCCCGGTTCGAGCCGATCACCGGTAAGCCGTGACTGAAGCCGTCCAGGATGACCCGGCCGAAGGTCTCGTGCCAGACGGAGGGAATGACCACGAAGTCGCTTTCTTGTAATAGGGCCGTTTTGTCTGCGCCATGCACATTCCCGAGGTAACGCGCGTGTGGTGCCTGTTCCTCGCAGAATGAAGTAACGTGCGATCTCAGCTCGCCGTCTCCCGCGAAGGCGAAGTGCAGCTTGGCACAGGCCGGGTCCGCAAACAGCAGGCGTAGAGCGGCCAGCAGTTCCGGCAACCCCTTGTACGCCGCCAGGGCGCCGAGGTAGAGACCGTGCACTTCTTGCCGTCCCGCACGGTTGGGAAGCGTGGCGGGTAGTTCCTCGCAGGCGTTGGGCACCACGACGTCGTGTGCGTGGGGGAAGCCTCCGCACTCCCTATGCTTCTTGAGCGTGAAACGCGAGGGCGAAGTAACCACGTCCACCAGCCGCGAGGAGTGCAGCTTGAAGTAGCTGATAGCGCGGCAGGACCAGCAACGCCGGGCACAGACGCGCCCGTCGGGCTTCAGCATGGTGGTGCGGGGGCAGAGCAGATGCAGATCCCGGATGGTGTGAACGATGGGGACGTTCGCTTCCCGTGCCGCGTACCACACCGCCACGGTCATGCCGACCAGGTTGTTGGTGTGGACAACTTCAGGTTGTCGCTTGGCCACGACCCGCCGGGTCAGGCGCCGCCAGCGGTGGGCATAGATGTTCAGGACATGGTGCAGGGCCCGGATCGGTAGGGGAGCAGGCGTGTCATCCTGGTTCAATAGATCGTCGTAGAGACCCGTGGCAGACGCTTCGTAGACCTTTCCCCGGACACCTTCCACCTCGCGCTGCGACCAGTCTTGCCCCTCACCTTGCCGCCTGCCCGTGGTCGTCAGGATGTCTACCTCGTTTCCGCGTGCGCTCAACGCGCGCGCCAGCAAGTATGTCGACTTCTCGGTGCCGCCGGCGAGGTGCGGGTAGAACAGGCTGTTCTGCAGCAGGATTCTCATGATCGCGTGGGGGTGGTTCCAGCCGGCCCGGTGGGTTTTGCCGGACGTGCCACGGCAGCTGTCGGATTCGCGTCGCCGCTCAGCAGGGCGGCGCTGGTGGCAACGAGCCAGTTGGCCAGGATCAGAAAAGTAGGGTTGTTCAGATGTTCCTCGAAAAGAAACAGTGCGAGCAGGTGAAATGCCACCAAGCCTTCCAGGAAGTAGACCGTAGTCGAACCTCGCACGGCTTGCCAGGCGAGGTACAGCAACGACAGTAGCAGGATCAGGCCGGTGGCCAGACCGAAGAAGAGTGTTGCCTGTAAGAAGGCGTTGTGCGTGGCCGGGATGGCGCTTTCAGCGATGAGTTGCTGTCGGCCTTCCTTGACCCCCAGACCGAACGGGTGTTCCAGGGAAAGGCGCAAGGCCTTACTGCTGCTGAGCAAGCGTCCACCCACGTTCTCCTCCGTGCTGACGAGATCGACCCATCTCAACTTGCCCCCAGGTGGTCCGACGACCACCAGGGAACCGCCGACGAGAACAACCAGAAGGACCACCAGTAGCAAAGACCGGCGGGGTAGGCGGGCGAGGAGAACACCCACCACCAGAATGAACATCCCCACCACGAGTGGGGCGCGGGTAGAGGTCAGGTGGACGGCGACGAACAGGCCGCCGACCCCTGCCAGCGGCAGCCAAACCGATGCCCGATACCGGATATAGAGATAGAGAGTTACCGGAACGATCAGGCTTATCACCGAGGCACTGGAATTGTGGAGGCCGTGCAGGCCGGGTAGGCGCATCATCCGGTAGGCGCGAAAGTGCCCCCTGGTGTCCGTGGTCGAGAAGCCGAAACTGCGCAAGTTGCTGTCCTGGCCCACGGCCTGCAGCAATACGACGGCCACGTTCGCGAACAGTCCACAGGTCAGGCCGTACAAGAAGGCCCGCCGCGCCCTGTCGTCTGCCAAGGCCGGCAACAGAGCCAGGCCCCACGGTATGGCGATCAACCAGCGACCACTCAAGACCAGCGTTTGCCGGTCACCGGCCAGAAAAGCGTAGGCGAACCAGCCGCAGGGCAGGAAGTTCAGCAGCATCACGGCCGCCAACGGGGCGCGTGGTAGACCGCGCGAGGCTAGCTGGACCAAAACCCAGATGGCCAGCAGTACAGCCAGGAGATCGGTGGCCCGGGGCGAGAGTTTCAAGCTGGGAATCATGTAGAGATTGGCTGTCAGGAAGAAGCCCAGACACCAGAGGTGCCACGGCCGCCAGCGTAGGACTGCGGATGAGTCGAGAGTGGCTGTGGTGGCAGAATTGGACAAAGGGAATCTCCCGGCTCATTGCCTGTCTGCCCGCCAGTATTGACACAATCACCGGCCTAGTCAAGGTGGTGCCCGGTGGCCGGACCAATGGCAGTAGTCGATTTGGCTGTTGACAGAAGCAGCCGGAAGTGGTTTTAACCTGGAGGACTCGAAACGAAGGGGCGGAACGGCCCCGAACGCGTGTCACCCGCCGCACCGGGCACTCACCTCCAGGAAGCAGCAGCTCATGAAGTATCAGGTTCAGGTCGACTACGACCACTACTTCGTGCCTTCCTACCTGGACGCGGCAAGATGGGCGAGCTACTGGCACCAGATAGAGGCCGTGATCCAGATGCAGGGAAAGGCGATTCTGGAGATCGGTGTCGGCAACGGGATCGTGCGCGACAGCTTGCAGAAACTCGGCTTCACCGTGCAGACTGTTGATATCGATCCGGCTTTGCTGCCGGATGTCGTCGGCTCGGTTACCAGTATTCCCCTGCCGGACGCTTCGGTGGACACGGTCTTGGCCGCCGAGATCCTCGAGCACATCGCCTGGGGGGATCTGGACGCGGCCCTGGGTGAGATCCGCCGCGTCATGCGTCATGGCGCAGTTGTCAGCGTGCCCAACGCGGGTTATACACTGGCCTGCGAGTGGAAATTGCCACTGTTGCCGCGTCAGAGGTGGATCTGGCGGTTGCCGCACTTCTGGAAGAATCATCACTTCGACGGGGAGCACTACTGGGAGCTAGGCAAGAAGGGGTATTCCGCGGCTAGGTTCCGCGGGGCCCTGCGTACAGCTCGCTTGCGCATCGTTACCGAGGGACGGTGGCCCGACGACCCGATCCATCACTACTTCTGGCTGAAAAAGTATTCTTGAATAACCTGGGTTGAACCAGTTTATTTGCAGCGACAGGGCTGCAGACATTGCAGGAAGTTGCTTTTTTTCCTAGTTTTGGCAC
>CBDURX010000270.1:0-4471 GCA_965369485.1 uncultured bacterium
GGAATCCGCGGCCCGGCGCACACTGGAAGGAGCTTCCCTGGCCGGACCGGTAGCTGACCGGCCAGTCGTTTCCTATTTCATGCCCACCTATCCGGAGTGGGCCAAGAGCGAGGCCGTGGAAGCTTCGGTGACTCTATATTTCGTGGTGCTCCCGGATGGCAGGGTGAAGGAAAACGTACAAGTGCAAAAGACGGCGGGGTTTGTCGATTTCGATCAAAACGCTCTCGACGCCTTGCTGAAATGGCGATTCGAACCGCTGGCGGGAAGCGCCGCGGAAGAACAGTGGGGAACCATTACCTTCCGCTACCGCCTGCGTGACGTGCAGTGACTAGGAGTCGAATCATGAAGACATCAGTTCCTTGCGGCAGCACTCTGGTCATATCGACCTTACTCATTGTGGTGATATCTCTTCTCTCACCTCCGACGCCAGTCTTCTGCACCGAGGCTGCAACCGCGGACAGCTTGACCCTGGCTGGAGGACAAGAGGGTACCGTATTCAAGAGTTTGACAGTGGAAGCTGAAAACCGCGTCCAGATAAAGTTCGAACGCCCTGACCTCCATGTCGACCTCGATCCCTCGCTGGCGCCCGGCCTGGACTGGGGAACCGCCCTGGACATCCTCGACCGTACAGTGCCCGATCTGGTCGCCCCCTTTCTCACCGCTTCAACCTACCAGCGGTCTCCGTACACACCGCGACCTTGGTTCGACAACTTCGCTACGGGTCCCGTGGCCCGCTTCCGCCCCTCCGTTACGGGAGTGGATCGCTGGCAACTGCTGGTGGTCGATTCGCGCGGCGAGGTCGTAGCGGTCTTCGAGGGCAAGAAAAAGCCACCAGAGGAGATCGCCTGGGACGGTCGGCAACAGGACGGCACCCCGGTATCGCCGGGACTCACGTATTCCTACGTCTTCGAGGCGTACGATCGTGCCGGGAACAAGCGGAGATTCATGGGCGACGGTTTCCAGATCCCGCCTTATCGCCACGAGGGGGAAAACGGCCCCATCTTTCTGGTCTCGGGTGAACAGTGGCTAACCGCAGAGCAGGGCCGATCCGATCGCCTTTCATCGCACCCGTATCTGCTCGAGGTGGCGAGCTGGCTCAACCTTCATACCGGGCCCAACGATCCCCTGCAAGTCGTGGCGACAGCCCGTACTTTTGCAGAAGCCAATGCCTTGGGACAGCAGGTTCAAACCGCCTTGCAACCGTTCTTGCCTGGTGAAGACGCACGCATCGCGGTCTCGGCCATCGTCGAGCCTGGGGCCCCCGCCGCCGGCACGCTGCGCATCGGCCCGGCGCCGAGCCAGAAGTCTCCGTAGACCGGACCGGCTCGATTCTTCACAGGGCGGATAGACAATTTTGGCGCCCTATTCCTGTTCTGCCCCAGGATCCTACCACGCCGCGGCGGTCTCTCCAAACCACTACGGGCTGCGGATCTTCCTGTCCAAGTTGAAGTCGGCCACTGCCGGGGCGTGAGCAGACATTCTCACCATTTACATGATCTGAGCGAACGGGTATCATGAATATGAGATCTCACCTATACGATATTCATCTTCCTTATCATATCCAGGAACGAGCAACAGATGATCGGCAAAACCGTATCCCACTACGAAATCACCGCCGAGCTGGGCGGTGGGGCCATGGGCCGGGTCTACAAAGCCACCGACACCCGCCTGCACCGGGAAGTGGCACTCAAATTCCTACCTATCGATCTGACCCGGGACCCCGACGCCAAGAAGCGCTTCATCCAAGAAGCGCAGGCCGCCTCGGCCATCGACCACAACAACATCTGTACAGTTTACGGCATTGAAGAAACCCAGGACGGTCAACTCTACATCAGCTTGGCCTATTGCGCGGGGGAAACGCTCAAGAAGAAAATCACGCGAGGTCGTCTCGATGTCTCCGAGGCCACCGGTATCGCCCTGGAGGCTGCCAAAGGCCTAGGGAAGGCCCACCAGAGCCACATCGTCCACCGCGACGTCAAGCCCGCCAACATTATGATCACTACCGAAGGTGTCGTGAAGATCGTGGACTTCGGCATCGCCAAGCTGGCCGGGGGTACCCGCATCACCCGGACGGATGCCATCATCGGCACGGCAGCCTATATGTCGCCGGAGCAGGCGCGGGGTGACCCGGTGGACCACCGCACGGATATCTGGTCCCTGGGCGTCGTCCTGTACGAGATGTTGACCGGTCGCCTCCCCTTCCGTGGCGACAACATCCACGTCCTTCTCAACGCGATTCAAAACGTGGATCAGAAACCGGCCACTGAACTCGTTCCGGACCTGCCAGATGAACTGGATACGATCGTGGGCAAGTGTCTGGCCAAGGAGAAGAACGCTCGCTATCAAACCATGGCTGAACTCGGCAATGTCCTGATGAGGCATCTCGGCATCGCTCCGTCTCTTGCCCCACCGATATCGAGACCCCATGGCATGTTGCGGCACCTCAAGATTGTCTTCCGCTATCACTGGCTGCCACTCTTCGTGATCGCAGTCGCGGCAGTCATGCTCCTGGCGTTCGCGGAGAACCGTCGCGCCTTCAAGCGGTGGCTCGGAATACCGACTCCGCCCGATAAAGGGGCGGTCATCCTGCCCTTCGCCTGCGTGGGGCGCGACTCCACCGATGTGGCTTTCTGTGATGGTTTGGTGAAAGAATTGACGTCCAGGTTGTCTCTCCTGGAACAATTCGACAGCGATTACTGGATTGCACCAGCCAGAACGGTGGCCAGAATGGAGCTGTCCAGCCCGCGTGACGCCGAAGGCAGTCTGGGAGGCAATTTGGCCGTGGCCGGTAGTTACAACCGCCACGGCGAGGTGATCCGCTTGACCGTCATGCAGTACGAATTACATGCAGGTCAAGCAACGGCCAAAGGCACGCAAACTTTTCACGACAATCTCACGAATCTCGCCACCTGGCAGGAGGACGTCTGCGTCCACCTGGCAAAAACCCTGGGGCTGCGCATCACGCCGCGGGTGCGCGATCTGATCTCCGCCGGAGGCACGACGGTTCCGGAAGCTTTCGAGCTGTACCTGCAAGGATGCGGCTTCGCACATCCATATCAGGATCGGCAGAAGGATCTCGACGCGGCCATTTCCTGCTTCCAGAGGGCCGTGGCACTCGATTCTTCCTACGCCCTGGCTCTGGCTGGTCTGGGGGAGACCATGTGGCGGAGGGCCGGCTCCCAGGACAGCACCACCATTGCCGAGGCCATCGCCGTATGTGAGCGCAGTATCATGATCGACGAGTGGGCCGTGCAGCCGCTCATAACACGGGGTGAAATTGCAGCCTTTCATGACGAGCATGCCGAGGCCATCGGGTTCTACCGGCGGGCGCTGGCACTGAACCCCGTCAGCATGGAAGCCCTCAGAGACCTGGGCGACATCTACAGCGGTCTCGGTCAACAGGTCATGGCTGAGGAACTTTTCCAGAAGATGGTCGAGGCTCATCCGACCTACCCCATGGCCCACAACTCATTGGGTCTTTTCTTCTACACGCAGGCGCGTTACGACGAGGCTGTCCGCGAGCTGCAGATGGTGGTTTCGCTGGCACCAGGTTATGCCAAGGGGTTCACCAATCTGGGTGTGTTCTATTTTTTCCTCGAGAGGTGGTTCGAAGCCCAGAGCGCCTTCGAACAGTCCCTGGCCATCGAACCCACGTTGAAAGCTTATGCCAATCTCGGCACGCTGTTCTTCTACACCGCGCGTTTCGCCGATGCCGCCGTCATGTATGAAAAAGCCATGGAGTACGGCCAAGACAATTATCAAATTTGGGGCAACCTCGCCACTTGCTATTACTGGACACACGAACCGAGGCAGCTAATCTCGGAAACCTATGCCGAGGCCATCCGGAGAGCCGAGGATATACTAGAAAGCGATCCCCACGACGAACTCTTACTGGCCAGCCTCGCGGGCTACCACTTGCGGCTCGGCGACAGGGAACGCGGTGCAGCTTACCTGGAGCAACTGCTTGTCCGGGACGTCGTCAACGTCGACACGAATTTCCTCATTGCGGAGATCTACGAACAGCTCGGTGAGCGGGGTAGCGCCCTGCACTGGCTGGAGAGAGCCGTGGCCGGTGGATTATCGCTGGTGCGGATCGAACGCTATCCCGGCTTGAAGGAGTTGCGGGCGGATCCCCGTTACCACCAGATCGTGAAGAATCAGTGATACTGACCGGAATCAAGAGTTGACTAACGGTCGTGTTTTATTAGATAATATACCGAGGAGGTGCTGACATGGAAAATATACTGCACAAAGCGAGAATTTTCAAATCCAACGGCAAATACCTCGTCAAGCCTGGCTATCTGCTCGTGAACAGAGGCGATGTCATCGAATTCATGATCGTCAATATCGGCGGAGCCGTCATCACATTTCCTCGTGAGGGATTATTCGACTTCGACATATGGGAGATTCCCCTGGGCGTTCAAAGAGATCAAAAAACAGGACGATTTAAATTCAGCAGCGGCACAGCGGC
>CBDURX010000271.1:0-4468 GCA_965369485.1 uncultured bacterium
AGGACATCCCCGCTGACATGGCGGATGTCGTGGAGGAGGCACGTGAACAACTGCTGAACGCCGCGGCGGAAACCGACGACGAGCTGGTGGAGATGTTCCTCGACAAAGGGACGCTCACGCCCAAGGAGACGATACGCGGTCTTGCTGCCGGTGTCGCTGCCGGTGCGGTCCACCCAATTTTCCTGACAGCGGCCGACAGCGAAGTGGGCGTGGCCCCCCTGATCGACTACATCGCCAAGTTGATGCCCAGCCCCGCCATCCACACCGAGCTGAAGAGCCACCTGCCCGATTCCGAGGCAGAGGTGACTGTTTCCGTGAGTGGTGACGGACCGGCCATCGCATTCGCCTTCAAGCGCCAATATGAAGCTCAGGGAGGTGACATCACCTGGTTGAAGATCTGTAACGGGTCGGTCGCCTCCGGTGACACCCTGATCAACAGCGAGTCGCTGAATAGCGAGCGCATCGGTCAGATGAGCGTGGCCATAGGCAAGCAACGTGACAAGATCGAGAAGGCTGTTCTGGGTGACATCGTACTGGTCGCCAAGCTCAAGGCCACCGCCGTGAGCAGTACGCTCTATGACTCAGCTATCCCCATTGCTTTGCCGCCCATCGCCTACCCCACGCCAACGAGTGCCGAGGCGATTCACGCGATTACCGCCGGCGATGAGGACAAGATGGGTACCGGTCTGACCAGGTTGCGGGATGAGGACCCCACCTTCACGGTGCGTCACGAACCCGAGCTACATCAGACCCTGCTGATCGGACAAGGTGAGATGCACGTGGCTTATACCCTGGAGAAGCTGAAGAAGATATACGGTGTGGAAGTCGAACGGTTACGGCCGCGGGTGGCTTTCCGTGAGACCATCAAGACCCGTGCCGAGGCGCAGGGTCGCTACAAGAAGCAGACCGGCGGTCGCGGTCAGTTTGGCGACGTCTGGCTCAAGGTGGAGCCGTTGCCCCGCGGTGAAGGGTTCGAGTTCGTGAATGCCATCGTGGGCGGTGTGGTGCCGGGCAAGTTCATCCCCGCTGTGGAAAAGGGTGTGCGGGAGACTCTGGCTCAGGGGGTCGTGGCGGGTTACCTCCTGGTCGACGCCAGAGTAACCCTTTACGACGGCTCCTTTCACTCCGTGGACTCCAGCGAAAACAGCTTCAAGGTCGCCGCACGTCTGGCCATCCAGAAAGCCGTACCCATGGCGAAACCGGCACTGCTCGAGCCGATCATGCTGGTGACTATCACCGTGCCGCAGGCATACATGGGTGACGTGATGGGTGATATTTCCACCCGCCGCGGCCAGATCCAAGGGAGTGACTCCGACGGTCCCTTCCAGGTGGTCAAGGCGCACCTCCCCGAGGATGAGCTCTACCAGTACGCCACGACCCTGCGCTCAATGACACAGGGCACCGGCTCGTACAGTCTGGAATTCTCCCATTTCGCCGAGGTCCCGGGTGATATCAAGAAGCGTCTCATCGAGGAATACCAAAAGAGCCGGACCGCTGCGAGTGATTGATCATCAGACGAGGAGCTGCGCAACATGTCCGGACATTCCAAGTGGAGTACGATCAAGCGCAAGAAAGGCGCCAAGGATGCCCAGCGCAGCAAGGTGTGGTCCAGACTGATCCGCGAGGTCAGCGTGGCTGCGCGGCTCGGTGGGGGTGACCCCGAGGGTAACACACGGTTACGAGCGGCCATCACGGCGGCCAGGGCCGCCAACATGCCTCTGGACAACGTCGAAAAGGCCATCAAGCGTGGCACGGGTGAGATCGAGGGTGCCGTCTACGAGGAGATCGCCTACGAGGGGTACGGTCCCGGTGGAGTCGCCTTGCTGGTGGAAACGCAGACGGACAACAAGAACCGCACGGCGGCCGACGTACGACATGTGTTCGCCAAGTACAACGGCAAGCTGGGCAGCAGCGGCTGCGTTTCCTACCTCTTCGACCGCAAGGGGATAATCGTCCTGGACGCCACCCGCTGCGATCTGGATACAGCCATGGAAGCCGCCATCGACGCCGGTGCTGAAGATGTCGCCGAGGAGGGTGACTCCATCGTCATCACCACCACCATGGAAGAGTTGCATATGGTGAACCAGGTCTTGCAGAAGACCGGCCTGCCGGTGGCGTCCACGGAACTGACCAACGTTCCTCAGACCACGATCAAGGTCACTGGCCAGGAAGCCATAACCTTGTTGAAGCTGATCAACAGCCTGGACGACCTCGACGACGTGGCCATCGTCTCCGCCAATTTCGACATCGATGACGAGGAGCTGGCGGCCATCAACGACAGTATTTACCCCTGAGAAGGCGGCGTTCCGCTTGCCGCATGTCAAGGAACAGCCGAGATGATCGTCCTCGGCGTTGACCCCGGGTCGCACGCCACCGGCTACGGTGTAATAGCCACCGGTCAACGCATGCGATTGCTCGCCAGCGGCGTGGTTCGGCCCGACAGGCGGGCAATCTTGCCCGAACGTCTCAAGATCATTCACCAGGAAATCGTGGACGTGCTGGACAGATACCGACCCACGGAGATGGCGGTTGAGTCGTTGTTCAACGCTCGCAACGCACGCAGCGCCCTCATCCTGGGCCACGCCCGGGGGGTCGTGCTGCTCGCTGGAGCCTTGGTGGGGCTGCCCGTGGCCGAGTATGCACCTCGTGAGATCAAAAAGGCACTCACCGGCAACGGGTCGGCAACGAAGGAACAGGTGCGCTTCATGGTGATCCGTTGTCTGGGACTGGCCGGCAAGGAAATGTCCCTGGACGAGAGCGATGCCCTGGCCGTCGCCCTGACCCATGTCACCCACAGCCGCTGGACTGTCACCGTTGCAGCCCTGAAAGGTGGGGCTTCGTGATCGCTTATCTGGAGGGCGAACTCGTCGAGAGAGGCAGTGCGGCCGTGGTCGACGTGGGAGGTGTGGGTTTGGCAGTGCAACTCTCGACCCGCGCAGTCGATCGGTTGCCCCTCGTCGGTCAGCGTGTCAAGCTGTGGACCCACCTGGTGACGCGCGAGGACGCCTGGGTCCTTTATGGTTTTACCACCGATGACGAGAGGGCCATGTTCCGCCTCTTGATCTCGGTTACCGGGATCGGGCCCAAGCTGGCCATGACTGTCCTCTCCAGTGTCTCGCCGGCGGACCTGGCCTATTATCTGAGCAGCGGCGACGAAAAGAGCCTGGTCCAGGTGCCAGGCATCGGGCGCAAGAGCGCCGCGCGTCTCATCGTCGAGTTGGGGCAACGGCTACCGGCCGAGTTGCTTGGAACCGCTTCCATGACCACGCTGCAGGAGGGCGACGAAAGGGGTGAACTGCACCTGGCGAGTGCCGTGGAGGTGCTGACCACCATGGGACTGCCGGCCGCCCGGGCTGAGCAGGCCTTGGCCGCCGCCCGTGCTCAGGACCCGACCCTGCCGGCAGAATTGGAGCGGTGGGTCCGGGCTGCTCTGCACAACCTGTGAACTGTCTTGCTGCCGGTAACCGGCCAATGGCATGGCCGAAAGGATAGTCGTGGACGATCAGAGATTGACCGATCCGGTCCGGACCGGCCTGGACCATGAGCTGGAACAAAGCCTGCGGCCCCGGCGGTTGGACGACTTCATCGGCCAGGAAAAGATCAAGGACAACCTGCGTGTCTTCATCACTGCAGCCAAGGGCCGGGGCGAGGTCCTGGACCACGTTTTGCTGTATGGGCCACCCGGACTGGGTAAGACTACCCTGGCTGGCATCGTGGCCCACGAGATGGAGCTCGAGATACGGCTGACCAGCGGTCCGGCCTTTCAGAACAGTGCCGAGCTGATCGCGTTACTGAGCCAACAGGAGGGGCCGCAAGCCCTTTTCATAGACGAGATTCACCGGTTGAACCGGGTCATCGAGGAGCATCTCTACCCGGCCATGGAAGACTGGCGGATCGAACTTGTCATCGACAAGGGGCCCAACTCTCGGCACTTCCAACTGCAGCTCGAACCGTTCACCCTGCTGGGCGCAACCACCCGTGCGGGTCTGATCACGCCCGCCTTGCGCAGCCGGTTCGGCATCGTCTGCCACCTCGATTTCTACCCACCAGAGGAACTGGTGCAGATCGTCGCGCGGTCAGCGGCGATCTTGAAAATACCGGTCAGCGCAGACGGGGCCAGGGAGATTGCCCAGCGGTCTCGCGGCACCCCGCGAACTGCCAACCGGTTGCTGCGCCGGGTGCGCGACTTTGCCGAAGTCGATGGTGCCGAACTCGTGGACCGGGCCGTAGCCGATTGGGGACTCGAACGGTTGGGAGTGGATAACCTGGGCCTCGAGCCGTTGGATCGTCGCTACTTGGAGCTGATCATCACACATTTCAGCGGTGGGCCGGTGGGGATCCAGAACCTTTCGGTCTCCCTGGGAGAAGAGAGCGACACCCTCGAAGACGTGGTCGAACCGTTCCTGATCCAGTCTGGCCTGTGAATGCGCACACCCCGCGGCCGCGAGGCCACCGACAAGGCTTACGC
>CBDURX010000272.1:0-4454 GCA_965369485.1 uncultured bacterium
GGGCAGGCCGTCTGCGACACCCAGACAGATGGACTGCTCGGTGCGGGGATCGAAGCGGCAAAGACCTCCACCCTTGGTGGCCAGCCAGAGGTAGCCCCAGCGATCCTCGTAAACGGCTCTGACGGAGTGGTGGCTGAGACCGTCCCGGGTGGTGAACACGCGTGCCTCGGGTTTGGTGCGGTTTCCCTTGGGGAGGCGGTAGCGTACGAGGCCGCCCTCGGTGCCGAACCAGATGGTCCCCTGATGGTCTTCCAGGATGCTCCAGATCGAATTCAGGAGGGGGTTGTTCGAGAAGTGTGTGGTCTCGAACATGCTCCCTTCGTACTTGCAGAGGCCGGCGCCGAAAGTGGCGAGCCAGAGATTTCCCTCTCGATCGACCAGCAGCTTGGTGATGTGGTTATAGCTCAACCCATCTTCCAGGGAGAATACCCGACACTCGGAGATGCGTGCGTTCTCTCCCTGGGGTTTCAACCGCCAGACGCCCTTGCCCTTCGTGGCCACCCAGATGTGGCCGTCGTGATCCTCGACGATGTCCTCCACGGGCGCCTGGGGCAGATCCTGGCAGACCGTCAATTTACGCCCTGAAGATTGGTGGTCGTTCTCGATTGCCTCCTCCAGCACGAAGAGACCCTTATCTGGGGTACCGATCCAGAGCCTACCCTGACGGTCCTCCCACAAGGCGCTGATGGCCTG
Source organism: uncultured bacterium (assembly GCA_965369485.1). Classification (GTDB taxonomy): domain Bacteria; phylum Krumholzibacteriota; class Krumholzibacteriia; order LZORAL124-64-63; family LZORAL124-64-63; genus CBDURX01. The sequence continues at coordinate 694 of CBDURX010000272.1, forward strand.
GTTGAGCATCAGCTTGCCGCCACGGCGGGTCCAGCGGAAGGCCAGAACCTCTGGATGATCGCGGTTGGATTGCACGTCGGCGGAGTAGAGGCCGTCGGTGGTACCGATCCAGAAATGCCGCCGTCCCCGTCGCAGGGCGAGGATCGTGTCGGCGGGCCCTTCCGGCCGCACCATCACGATACCGGCACTCGTGTCCACCGCCACGAGCAGGCCCGACGTCTCGGTGCTGAGCCAGATCCTGCCCTTATCGTCCTCCGCGATGGCGGTGATACCGTTGCGAGGTTGATTGCCGGCAGCTGGAAAGACCTGGAAATGACCGTGATGGTAGACCGAGACACTACCCATCTCGTGTCCGAACCAAACTCTACCCTTGCTGTCGGTGAAGGTGGCCGTGATGGGATTTTCCGCCAAACCGTCGTTACGGCTGTAGTTGGTGAAGTGCAGACCGTCGAAGCGGGAAGCGCCGTGGTCGGTGCCGGCCCAGAGATAGCCCTCATGATCCTGAGTCAGCGAGGTCACCTGGGACTGGCTGAGCCCGTCCTCACCGGTATAGGTGCGGAACAATACCCTCTGAGCGTGGGTGGGCGTAGCGAGAGCGCAAATGGCCAAGGCAACGCCGACCAGAGTGTATACATAGCGGCTTCCAGCCTGGACATACGGGCTGACACGACGCCGTGCGGGGTCGCAGTCGTGCAGAGGGGAATTGGGGCACACGGTGGCGAGTCGCAAGTCTTGATTCCATCCCGGCTGACCAGGTCATAGAAATAGGCCGGATTCTTATGAATTTATCGGACGAGTAGAGGCAGGCTTTAGGATGGTCACCGGAGCGGATCTCACCCTGGAGGGGAGCGATTTTGTTTCGGTACGTTCCGGGCCGGGGCAGAATAGCACGTGCCGGCTTCAGAAGCCTCCGAATTCCGCCAGCAGATCATCCCAGGATTTGTTGTTAGAAATTCGCCATGTCCGCGAATAAGGAGTAAATTTATCTGAATTCTGGGTGTTCACGTGACTCCGAAGGGGGAAACCATGATACGCGTCGTGATCATGTACGGACTTATGGGCGTGGCAGGGCTGGCGGTCAGCCTCGGGGCAGCCGGTACGGTATTGGCCGCTGATTTGGGAGCAGTCGGTACTGTGCAGGTTACCGCCTCTGGCAATGGCTCGGCACTGCCCAACCTGGCAGACGCCAGGTACGAGGCAACCTTGACCGGCCAGGTCATCGGGTGGGGTAAGGCGGTCACGGACACCGTTTACCTGATGGGCGGTCCCGACCGTAACGATGGCAAGTTCCAGAACGGCTCGGACCCCGCCTGGCAGGACTGGTCCAGCATCGACCTGACGGCCCGGTCCGATACTCTCTGGCACTGTGATACCTATCACTGCCAGAACCTGGACCCGGAGACCGTTCCGAACCACGCCTTCTGGTGCGGCAAGTTCTTTCCCCACGACTGTGGTGAGGAAGATTTTGGCGGCTACGGCAACGGCTGGCGGGAACAGCTGGATTGGACGGGGTCCGTCAGCGACAATACCGCGCCAACCACGGTCATGGTCACCGCCGTTCTCAACTACGACAACGAGCCCGGTTACGACTACCTGTACCTGGAATACGAAACGGCAGCCGGCATGGAGCAGCAGTTGGTCTTCAACGGCGCCGAGGACAGTGTGGCCGTGAACACGAGTTTCGTGGTGTCACCCGCAGACTATGTGGGAGAGAACGGGGATGAGGTACACCTGCGCTGGACCTTCTTTTCAGATGGTGCCTGGAGTGACGAGGACTGCCTGTGGCCCACCATGGGAGCAGCCCAGATCGACCTCATCGAGGTACACTTCGATCAGGGTGCGGGGCCACTGCTTCAATCCTTCGAGGATTGCGAGGGAGAAACCAGCGAGTGGTACCTGACCCACCAACGGGGTGTAGGCGACTTCGCAGAGATTTGGCCCGTTCTGGCCAACATCGATCTTTGCCGTAACAACACGACGCCGGTGGCTGCCTTCATCGACAATGGCATCGTGGTACCCGGCACGGGAGGCTATCTGTGCACTACCTATTGTTACGGTCCCGGCGGATACGTCGTGAACCCGGAGGGTGGCCTGGCGGGACCGGAATTCCACATCCAAAACGAGATCTGGTCGCCCATCCTGGCCTGGCCCGAAGGCGATTATGAGGGAGCCTACTTCGATTTCGACGTGTGGCGCCATTTACTCTTGAATAACGTTTCACCGGGTATTTTCTATGTATGGCACGTGCGTTCCGTGGACACGGGCGATCCCGACGACATCGACGATGCCTCCTGGCAAGACACCAATTTCCTCTTCTACGGCGGGCCGGACTGGCGCCGCGATCATGTCGACGCCACGCCTCATCTCGTTCCCGGCCGCACCCACGTGCAACTCGCCCTGGGCGTTTATGAGCTGGGCTGGGTCTGGGGCTTCGTGGGCACGGACGCCACGCCTTCACCGTACTTCGACAACGTGTTGTTCCAGGTCTTCGAATTCGGCGGCCCGGCCATGTCGACACGCGAGATCGACATCGCTCAGGACAACTTCCCCGCCATCGGCGCCATCGATTTCGACGAACTGGCAGCCAACAGTGTCCGCTTCGACATGGCTCAGAACATCGCGCCGGTCACCCACCTGCACAACGATCCCGGTGACACGATCATCTGCGATGTGGTACCGGTGCGAACCGGTTCGATCTTGAACGATCTGCCTAAGCTGTACTACAAGTTGATGCCGAATCCGCTGTTCGATCCCGTGCGCACCCTGCCCGACGAAGGGTGGGTATACAGCCGTTTGACTTACACAGCTACCGGTGCCCTCATCCCGGATCGCTACAATTTCGATCTGCCCGACACCGGGTTCTTTTTCCCTGGCGACGTTATCCATTACTACCTCGAGGCTCAAGACAACGTGGGTGGTGACATCGGCACCACACTCGTGCCCGGTGACACCATGGGCTTCAGTTTCAGCGGACATGTGCCGTACAGCAGTTCCTTCACGGTGCGCGCCCTGCCGAGCTTCGCGACATTGTCCGCCGGTGATCATCCCGCTGTCCTGTTCTGGAATGACTTCGGGGGACGGGGAGGCGAGAACGAGTGGATGTATGCGCTGCAGAACCTGGGTTACCAGGAGGGTGTGGATTTCGATCTGTACTATACGAACGGCCCCTCGTCAGGCGTGGGCAACGGCCTCGGTGGCCGTGCCACGGCGACCCAGTTGATGGGTTACGAGACGGTTCTCTACACCAGTGGCGATCTCAGTGCCTTCACTATCAGTAATGGCGATGTCGGGGTGGGGTGGGGCGGCGATGCCGGGGACGACGTCGGTGTCCTGGATACATGGTTGCGCCAGGGCGGCAAGAATCTGTTCATGACCGGGGACGACCTGGTGTTCGATCTGGTCAACAGCGGAACGGCGACCAACCAGTTCGTGTCCAACTGGATCGGTGTGAACTTCTTCAACGATGATCTGCGTCCCTTGATCGACGGTCAGTCCGCCCCAACGGTCAAGCCTTTGACCGGTAACAGCGTGTTTCATGCCTGTGAGGAGTGGATCGCCTATGGCGGCTGTCTCGGGTTCAATACGTTCGATGTGGTTCAGTTGGCCGGCGATACCGAACGGCTGGCGGAGTTCATGGGGCCGGACTGCGCGGTGGGGCAATACGATTACGCGGCGGCGACTCTGCACCACGACCCGACTTACGATGTCGACGTCATCTACCTGCCGTACGACCTCATGTTCGTCTACGACGGCGGCTGTGG
>CBDURX010000273.1:0-4434 GCA_965369485.1 uncultured bacterium
TTCCTCTCTCGGCTTGACCTCATAATTGTTGTTGATTGAATGAGTTGCGTGCTCTGGCCGGAATGACCAGAAGTCCGGGTTTCTGGCACATTTTCTGCAATTTACTGCAATCATGAAAAACTGGACAGTCAATGCCATAGAAATGCTGCAGAAGGCCCAGAGCAAGGCCTACGAGATGGGTCACGCCGAACTGGAGCCGTTACATATGCTTTGGGCGCTGCTCAGCGAGCCTGGTATAGCGTCCAACAGCCTGCGCAGCCTGGAACTGGATCCATCGCTCATCTCCCGCACGGCAGCGAAGGAACTCGAGAGCATGCCTACGGTCAGCGTCAAGGAGGTCCCCAACCCCAGTCGAGAACTGCAGAGGTTACTGCTGGAGGCCCAGACCCTGTCCAGGCAGAAATCCGGCGGCATGATGGGCACGCGGGAGCTGCTGCTGGCCCTGGCGGCGGACAGCGGCCGTGCCGGCAGCGTGCTGAAGACCTTCGACGTGACACCCGAGAAGGTTGCCCACGCGCTGGAAGCCGGCGGCGCCGACCGGGCCTACCAGGGCGACGACGAGAGCGGGGTAGGCGAGGGGCAGGAGTCCGCCCTGGACCGCTACTCCCGCGACCTTTGTGCAGCAGCGCGGGAAGGCAAGATCGATCCGGTCATCGGCCGAGACGAGGAGATCCGTCGCGTTGTGCAGATCCTCAGTCGGCGTACCAAGAACAACCCCGTGCTGATCGGTCCCCCGGGCGTGGGCAAGACCGCCGTCGTCGAGGGACTGGCCCGCAGGCTGATCGAGGGCGACGTGCCCGAGGGCTTGAAGGGGAAGCGTCTGATGGCCCTGGATCTGGGCGCCCTGCTTGCGGGAACCAAGTACCGGGGTGAGTTCGAGGACCGCATCAAGAAGGTCATCAAGGAGGTGACGGAGAAGGAGGGCGAGATCCTCCTGTTCATCGACGAGATGCATACCCTGGTGGGCGCCGGCGCGGCCGAGGGGGCCATGGACGCCTCGAACATACTGAAGCCGGCCCTCGCCCGCGGCGAGCTGCACTGCGTGGGTGCAACGACCATCGATGAGTACCGCCAGCACATCGAGAACGATCCCGCCCTGGAGCGACGCTTCCAGCCGGTGCTGGTGGAGGAGCCGACGACCGAGCAGGCGGTGGCGATCCTGCGCGGTCTGAAGGAAAAGTACGAGGTCCACCACGGTATCATCATCACCGACAACGCCATCGTGTCCGCAGTGAAACTGTCGCAGCGCTACATCAGCGACCGCATGCTGCCGGACAAGGCCATCGATCTGATGGACGAGGCTGCCTCGCGGTTGCGCATGGAGATCGACTCGGTGCCCGGCGAGGTGGACGACCTGCAGCGGCGTTTGAACCAGCTGGAGATGGAGAAGCTGGCGCTGCAGAAGGAGAAGGACAAGGCCGTCGTGGCCCGCCGCGAGATCATCGAGCGGCAGATCAGCGAGCTGAATGACCAGCTCGTCAAGGTCAAGGCGAGGTGGCAGGAGGAGAAGGCGGCCATCGACACGATCCGCGTGGTGCAGGGCGAGCAGGAGCGGTTGGGCCAGGAGATGGAGTCGGCCGAACGCCAGGGCGACCTGGCCCGTGCATCGGAACTGAAGTATGGCCGCGCCGTGGAGCTGGAGAACCAGGTCACGGTGGCACGGGAAAACCTCAAGCGGATCCAGGGCGACAGTCCCCTCCTGAAGGAAGAGGTGGACGAGGACGACATCGCTTACCTGGTGGCCCAGTGGACCGGTGTACCTGTCCAGCGTCTGGTGGAGGACGAGGCGGCCAAGCTGCGCGATCTTGAGAACCGCATCACGGCCCGGGTCGTGGGGCAGGACCACGCTGTGCAGATGGTGGCACGGACCATCCGTCGCTCCCGCGCCGGTCTCACCGACCAGAACCGGCCGTTGGGCTCATTCCTGTTCCTGGGGCCCACCGGCGTGGGCAAGACCGAGCTGGTGAAGGCGCTGACGGAACAACTGTTCGGCGACGAGTCGCACATGATCCGTCTGGACATGAGCGAGTACATGGAGCGACACGCGGTGGCCCGCATGATCGGCGCACCGCCGGGATACGTCGGTTACGAGTCCGGCGGCCAGCTGACCGAGGCTGTTCGTCGCCACCCGTACAGCGTGATCCTGCTGGACGAGGTGGAGAAGGCGCACCCCGAGGTGATGAACGTCTTGCTGCAGTTGCTGGACGAGGGGCGGCTGACCGACGGCAAGGGCCGCGTGGTGGACTTCCGCAACAGCCTGGTAGTCATGACCAGCAACCTGTGCCAGGATGGCATGTTCGAGGCGCGCGCGGACGCCGACGAGCAGGAACGGCGCGAGGCCGAGAAGTGTCTCCTCGAGGAGCTGAGCCACCATTTCCGGCCCGAGTTCCTGAACCGGGTGGACGCCATCGTGCGGTTCGGTTCCCTGTCGCGCGAGCTGATCGAGAAGATCGTCAGACTGGAGCTGGCAAAGGTCGCGCGATCCCTCGCCTCGCTGGAGATCGGCCTGGAGGCGAAGGACGCGGCCGTCGGCAAGCTGGCCGATATGGGTTTCGACCCGGTGTTCGGCGCACGACCGGTGAAGCGCGTCATCCAGCACGAGGTGCAGGACCGCCTGGCGGACATGATCCTGGCCGGCGAGGTGTTGCCGGAGCAGTCGGTGGAGCTGGATGTCGAGGGTGACGCGCTCACGCTGCGCATACTGGACGGACATGAATACCGGGCCGTCAGTGAGGAGTGAGTAGGGATGACCGAACTCCCAGATGATGTGCTGAACGAGATCAACGAGCGCCTCGGGGGTTACAACACAACCATGGCACTACGTTTCGTGCGGGCTACATTGAACGAGTTGGTGGCGGAATTGGAAGTCACTGAGCGGCATCGACAGCCGTATGGGCTCGTGCATGGTGGCGTGTACACCGGAATGATCGAAACGGTTTGCAGTGTCGGTGCCGCGCTGAACGTCTTGGCTGAAGGTAAAAGCACAGTCGGCCTCGACAACGCTACTTCGTTTCTGAGGGTGGTCCGCTCCGGCGTACTACGCTGCACCGCCAGACCCCTCGTGCGGGGGCGCCGCACGCACGTTTGGGAGGGAGAGATTCACGACGATCGCGACCGTTTGGTCGCCACAGGACGCGTACGAATACTCGTACTCGAAGCTGGGGCAGAAGCCGACGGGGTGGAGGTCGGCATCGTGCCTTCTTGACGGCTCACGCCGGTTCGCCCAGGGACGTTTCGGAAAGACGCAGAAAGCACGATCACGTTTGCGAAAGCGTGCGGAATGTCTGGGATGCACAGGGTGCAAGCAGGCATTCTGCCAGCCCGAAGACCTTCCTCTGCAGGCCGGGAACCCGGCCTGATTTTCGTAAATCATTCAGCGACAGCGAATATCAAGCGCGTTGAACGGTAGCACGGGAAATGCAATTCCTGGCACGACCTATGCGTAAAAACGCCGAGGTGTGCTCCAAGCGGGAGCATGAACAAAGGGTTCCTGCCCCCTGCAGGTGGCTTTCGTCTCTCATAGGAGGGATCCAATCATGACACTCCGCAAGACCGTGATGATCCTCGGTGCCATTGGCCTCTTGTCTCTCGGCGCCAGCACAACGGCATTGGCTGGAGGCTCCGTCTTCGCCGGCGTCTCTATGCCTACGGGTGATTTCGGCGACATCGCCAAGACGAGCTACCAGCTCGGCGGGTCTTATGGCTTCCCCGTGGCGCCGATGGCCAGTGTCGGAGCCTGGGCCGCGTACAACCGCTTCTCATGGGAGGAAGGGATCGACGGTAACATGAATTCCGTCGAACTGCTGGGCTACGGCCGGATTTCTGCTCCCCTCGGACCCTTTGGGATGTTGGGTCTCGGTGTAAGCAGCTCGAAGGCCACCATCGCCACCTTCGAAACCGATCGGGAAACCGATTTCACCTGGGCTTTCGGTGGTGGTTACAAGATGACCATGTTCGAGATCACAGGGCTGTATCACAGCATCAGGTCTGAGGGTAGCTCTGCCAACTACTTCTCCCTCACGGCGGGCATTGCTTTCTAGGTAGCGATACACCCACTCGCATTCGACCGGCCGCGGCAGAAATGCTGCGGCCGGTTTTCTTCTCCGCTTAGCAATTCTTCAGAGGTAGTCCAGTGAATCCGGGCTGAATTGACCCTGAAACGAAATACTGATATCATCTTCAGGCTCACAATGGGATCCCGTTCGAGGAGAAGACATCATGTGCACAAAAACGGTTTTACTGGGTACTCTGCTCCTGGCAGCCGGTACGGCATCGGCTCAAGTCACCATGGATTCGTTGTGGCCCAACCAGGATGGTATGCGGTGGGAATATGAATACACGCTGGTCGACAACGAGGGCCTCGATTTCACTTCACCCGCCTTTCTACAACTCGAAGGCACGGTCATGACTCCTGGCGGCCCGGCTCAACTGCTC
>CBDURX010000274.1:0-4431 GCA_965369485.1 uncultured bacterium
TCTCCAGTTCCGCATAGTACTCGCAGCGATCGATTCCCTCGCCCAGCAAAGCGCCGGCGAGGGCGACCTCGGCTAGCCGCGCCGGATCGGTCAGCAACGCCGCCAACGGCACCACGAAGCCGCCGATCACACGAAGCAGGCTGACAGTGGGTCGCCATGGTCGACCCGACCGCGCGAAACGGCGCTTGCGAGTGAGGTAAAGGAACAACTTGGCCGTTCCGGCCGCGCCGGCCAGGAGCGGGACGTGCGCCCAGACTCCGGCTAAATATAGAGCTGTCAGAAACACACCGGCGCTGTGCGACCAACCCGCTCCCGGACGCAAGGTTACCTGGTAGACACGGTCCACGGCCAGCAAGCCAGCGAATCCGAGGAGGGCCACACTCCAACCCACCGCCGGGTGTGGGGCCAACCACATCGAACCCACCATCGCGTGTGGGATTCGCCACACCAGAAAGACCGTGGCCAGTCCGGCAAAGAGCGACACCAGCAGGATCTCGCGGCTCAGCCAGGAGCCTGCCAGGTTGGCCACGGCCCGGTAAGCGCGTTCCTTGCGCCCGAGGTGGACGGCACTGAGTACCAGGCCCGCCACCGCCGCGCCGCCGAACCACAGCGGATCGAGCGTTAGGGATGCCACCAGAGAAGCTGTCCACACCGCCACCAGGAGCGCCGCCAGGGAGGTGAATACGGCCAACGGCCACTCCGAACGCAGCGAGATCTTGGCGGGAGGAGTGTCGGCCGCCGGATCGAAACTCTCGGTCCCGGCCGGCGCGGTCATCTCCGGCGGATTCAGACTGCGGCCGGCGGGAACGATCTTCAGGCGTGGCCCGACCTCCGTCCGGGGGAACCCCTCGGCATCGTGTGTGATCTCCTCATCCGGCAAATCGGCGTAGCTCAAGGCGCCGGTGGGACAGAGCTCTGCACAGGCCGGCACCAACCCCTCGAGCAGGCGGTGGTTGCAGAAGGTACACTTGGTCATCACGCCGGCGTCGTGGTCGAACCTGGGTGCGTCGAAGGGGCAGGCCCAGGCGCAGTACCTGCACCCGATGCAGAGCTGCGGATCCAGCAGCACTGCGCCGGTTTCCGGATCCCTGCTGTACGCGAGGGCAGGGCAGCCCGCCATGCAGGGCGCCGCTTCGCAGTGATTGCATGCCAGGGAGAGATGGAAAAGCGGCGCTGCGGGGTGTCGGCGCGGATTGTACGTGGTGACCCGGCGCCAGGTCCGATCCGGAGTCAAATCGTTCTCGATGGTGCAGGCCAGCTGGCACGCTTGACAGCCGGTGCATTTGCGCTGGTCGAAGACGAAGCTATTCGGCACGACCCACCGCCTCGATCTGGACCAGGTTGTCATGGAACGCCGCGCCGTGTCCCAGGTCCGTCTCCCGCCCCAGGGAACAGAGGTTCACGGCCCCACTCTCGGTCAGCCACCAGCCGTTGGTCACTGCCGCACACCCTGCCTTCAAGCCGTAATCCAGCTGTGCCTCCAGGGTCAATCGTCCCCGATCGTTGAAGACGCACACCATGCTGCCGGCGGTGATGCCTCTCGCCCGCGCGTCGTCCGGATTCATCAGCACGACCGGTTTTTCGCTCACCTGGCGAATCATACTCAGGTTGTTGAACTGGGAATGGATCCGGTTCTTGGTGTTGGGTGTCAGGAAGTACAAGGGGTCCTTCTGCGTCTCCGGCGCGGAATGGCGAATCGATTCCTGCGACTCTCTGTACCGAGGCACCGGATCGACACCCCACCGTGTAGCTGCCTCCTCGCTTACCAGTTCGATCTTGCCCGAGGGGGTGGCGAACCGGAGATCGGAGAAAGCCACTTCCTGCCGCCCGGGTGCCGGGATGGGTCCCCGGCGCAAGGCCGCGAGGCTCAGGTCAGGGAAGGGCTGCAGCTTCTCCGTCAGAAAAGCCTCGACCTCGGCGTCGGTCGGCCCGGGGATGCCGGCGGCCACCTCCTGCGGGTTCAGGCCCAACCGATCGGCCAGCAGCCGGTAGATCTCCGTCTCCGGCTTCACCTCTCCCGGCGGATCGATCACCTTCTGCTTGAGCTGGATGTAGGGATGCCAGTAAGCGGTGATGACGTCGGACTGCTCGAACATGGTCTTGGCCGGCAGGACGATGTCCGCCTCCCGGGCCGTGTCGGTGAAGAATTGCTCGACGACGACGCGGAAGTCGAGGGCGCGGAAGGCTTGCAGGACCGTGTTGGTCTGGGGATTCTGGGGTATGGGGTTGCCGCGTTCGACCCAGGCCAGGCGCAGGGGCGGATCCTTGGTGGCGAGCATGTCTCGCCCCAGGCGGGCCGTGGAGACGGACACCCGTACAATGCCGTCCTCTTCCGCGGGCGGGTAGAAGGCCAGCGGGTCCTTGACCGCGTCGAAGATGTGGCTCTGCAGATTGGCGTAGACCCAACCTGCCCCCGGCTTGCCGATGTTGCCGGTCAGGGCCAGCAACGCGATGAGTGCGCGCATGGTCTGGCCGCTGTTGGTGTAACGCTGCATCCCGAAGCCGGCGCTGATGGTGACCGGTGCCAGGCTGCCGAACGCCTCCGCAAGCCGGTGGATGTACGGGACGGGCACGTCGGTGATAGCGGAGGCATGCTCCGGCGTGAATGTTCGCACCATCTCCGCGAACTGGGAAAATCCCAGCACGTGCCGGTGGATGAAATCGTGGGCCACAAGGTTTTCGGCGATCAACAAATGAGCCACCGCCAGGGCCAGCGCACCATCGCTGCCGGGACGCGGCTGGATCAGCAACTCGGCACGCTCGGCCGTCTGGGTGCGCCGCGGGTCGATGACCACGAGCTTGGCTCCGTTCTGCAGAGCCTGCTCGATGAACACCATCTGGTGCAGATTGGTCTCGGCGACATTCTTGCCCCACAGCACGATCAACCTGGCACGGGCGATGTCCTGTGGGTCGCTGTGCTTGTTCTCGCCCAGGGTCAAGCGGGTCGCTTCCAGGCCGGCCGGCCAGCAGAGATCGCCGTAGGTCGTCGTGCAACCGCCGAACAGCCGCCAGAAGTGCAGGCCGGCAGTGTTGAGCAAACCCTTCGTGCCGCTGGCACTGTAGTAGAGCACGCTCTGGGGACCGGTTTCGTCCCGTACGGCTTGGAGTTTCTCCGCGATGGTGTCCAGGGCCTCGTCCCAGGTGATACGACCGAACCCGCCCCCGCTTGGCCGCCGCCGCAACGGACACAAGAGCCGGTCGGGAGAGTGGACGCGCTCGAAGTAGCTCAACCCTTTCAGGCAAGCTCCCCCACCGGTAGCCTCGTTAGCCGTGTGGGGTTCGATCCGACGGATGCGGCCGTCCTCCACATGCACCCGCAAGCTACAGGTGCTGTAGCAGTTACGTGGACAAGCTGTGGTGTAGACGGCCATGCTGAAGGCCTTTCATAGTACCAGCGAGTGGGTGGAGCTTAGGCGTGAAAACCGATGTGCCACGTCACAGCCAGCTGGCCGCATCGAATAAGCTGTTCCCGTCCTCGTCGTGCACGGCGTATGTAAAACCGGGATTGATGCCGTAGGCGCCGACCTCGCCCTCCTTGTTGATGGCCAGGTAACCCACCTGCTGGCCGGTCAGATCTGGGTTTCCATCCACGATCCGCTCGATGGCCAGACGGCAGGCCTCCTGCGGCCGGCGTCCCTGACGCATCAGCTCCACCACCAGGAAGCTGCCTACGGTTCTCATCACCAGTTCCCCGTGACCGGTGGCGCAGGCGGCGCCCACCGCGTTGTCCACGAACAGGGCCGCACCGATGATGGGAGAATCACCCACGCGTCCGTGCATCTTGAACGGCAGGCCGCTCGTGGTACAACCGCCCGACAGGTTCCCCGCACTGTCGAGGGCGAGCATGCCGATGGTGTCGTGGTTTTCGAGGTTGGCCTCGGGTTCAAAACGGCTCTCGGTTAGCCACTTTTGCCAGGCGGCTTCCGCCGACGGTGTCAGCAGTTTTTCCTGCGTGAAACCGTTGGTCAGGGCGAACTGCAGGGCCCCCTCTCCCACCAGCATGACATGGGGCGTCTTCTCCATCACCAGCCGCGCCACCGACGCCGCGTGCTTGATATGCTGCAGGAATGCGACCGATCCGCACTCGCCCCTCTCGTTCATGACGCACGCGTCGAGGGTGACGTGGCCCTCCCGGTCCGGCAGTCCACCCAGGCCCACCGAGCTGGATTCGGGGTCGGCCTCGGTCACGCGGACACCAGTCTCCACGGCGTCCAGCGCCCGGCCGCCCCGGGCCAGAACGGACCAGGCCGCCGCGTTGGCCGCCAGCCCGTGGCGCCAGGTGGAAATCACGAGCGGTTTGCGAGCAGGTTGGCCGCCGCTACTTTCACTGCCGCCGCCGCTCTCATTGCCGCCGCCGTCGTCTTCACCCAGCCCACGCACCGCCGAGGTCAGGCCCAGTGTAGTGGCGCCCAGAGCAGCCGCCTTGAGGAA
>CBDURX010000275.1:0-4430 GCA_965369485.1 uncultured bacterium
CTGTAGTGGCCAACATCACATTGTAGCCCTGGCGCCGCCGCCAATCGAGCAAGGGCTGCAGGTCGGTGATGACACTGGCGATGTTCGGGGTGATGATCAGGTAGGATCCAGGACCGACAGCGGCGCCGTCGTCATCGTAATTGACTACGACGTCGCGGTAGAGGTGGTCGAAGGACTCGGGAACCAGCGATCGCCGGGGCGCTACGGCATTGCGTGTGTCCTGCCCGCTGAATCCGATGGCGATCTCCAGATGGCTTGCCACGGTGATCTCACCCTTCAACGGTTCGAAGCTCACGGGGCTGATCGTCAGGGGTACCACGCGCAACCCGTGCATGATCGCAGGGGTTCCCACCTCGACCAGTGCTGGAGCGTCGGGGGCGTCGCTGGTGTAGTAGGCCCGGTCCAGGTGGAACTTATCACTGTTGTCGGGCTGGACGGGGAAGACCCGGATGTGCTGGAATCTATGCTCCTGCTTGGCCGTCACGTCGACCTGCACTGCGGCGTGGTCGGGTATCGCAATCAGGTACGACACACTGGGCAGGCCGGCCTGGCCAGGCTGGCCGCGCAGGTTGCCACCCGGGATGGAGAGGCCCTGGTAGAGCTCGCCTGCGGCGGCGACCTCCTCCAGATTCAGGAAGGGGAGCGTGAATTCCAGGGTGAGGGTCCCCTCGCGCTCCTCCTTCACCTGCAGGAGTACGTGGTCGTCGGTGACGGAGGTTTCGAGAGGGAGTTTCTGCAATCCTCCCGCGGCAAGCACATTGCCGGACAGCACAAGAAGGCAACAGAAGATGAGGAAGCTGTACCTGTACAATGGTTTGTCCTCCCGAGGAATATGTCCGAGTCGCACCTGTGTCGCGCCTGAACGAGAGGATCCCGGCGTGTCCGGCCTGGTGTTGCGATATGCCGGAATCAGCGAATTCAGCGCCAATAATTATACACCATTTCGACTCAGAAGGAGAGGTGCAACTGCAGCGGTTCAACCAGGTGGTACTGGATTTCCTGCAGCGATGACCGCTTGCCTCGGAGGTGGCGACGTGTCCCGCAGAAACAGCGCCGCGAACACCAGGAGTGTGGCCACGATGAACCGCGTGGAGATCGTGTCTCCCATCAACCAGATGCCCAGGGTCGCGGCCACCAGCGGCTGCAGGAAGATGTACAGCGCCACGTGGGAGGCGTGGGTCCGCTTCAGCGCCCAGTAGTTCAGGAAGTAAGTCAGAACCGTGGCGCCCAGCACCGCGAAGACCATCCCGCCGACGACCCGCGCCGACAGTGCGGTCAGGTCGGCTGCCCAGAGGTCATCCGCCCCGTAGAAGAGCATTCCCAGCGAGCCGAACAGGAAGAGCACCGTGGTCGCCGCCAGCGGGTCGTTGCGCGCCATGACCGGCCGGCTCAGGACGATGAACAGGCCGTAGCTGCAAGCGTTGGCCAGATTCAGCAGGTCGCCGTGCAGGTATTCACTTCTCAGTTGCAGCTTGTCCGCCTCCAGCAGCACCAGCACCCCGGCGACGCCCGCCACGAAGCTGATGGCCTTGCGCAAGTTCAGGCTCTCCTGCTTCAAAAGGAAAGCGGTCAGCAGGGCGAAGGTGGGGATCTGGCTGTTGATCAGGGCCGCGTGTCCCACGGTTGTGCGCTTGATCCCCTCCAGGAACAGCGCCTGGTTCAGGATCACCCCGAAGATGGCGCAGAACCCGAGGTACAGGGTGTCCCGCAGCGGCGGCAGCTTCCGGCGGCCCAGGAGGGCCAGAAGGGCCAGCACCGCAAACGAGCTGCAAACCCGTAGGCAAGCCCAGGCGGCGGGCTCCAGCTCGCTGACGATCCACTTTGCGACGAGATAGTGGACACCGAACAGCAGCTGAACGGCAATGAGGACCGCGCGGACGCGCAGGGGGTCGTGGTGCAAGACAGGCGAGGTTTGCGATGCTGTGTGACGTTTCACCATGGTCTGCCCTTATACACTCATGCTCGTGACGACGCAAGCAGGGTCGGCCATGTCAAGATCGAGCGCGGCATAGCCAGCCAGGTTGGCAAATCCGGGCTGATATGGTGGGCCTGTAACAGGAGGCAGCTTTCTGATAACCTGCAGCGGCTCGTGCCGTCGGGAGGCGGTCGCCGCAACGAGGGAGAATGGATGAAGCGGGAGCAGACACGGTTGTTCTGGGTGGTGCTGGCCGTGGCCTTTGTCATCCGGGCCGCCCACGTACTCGTGATGACCAATCTGGATATCAATCCCCTCTTCGCCCACCCCATCATGGATGGTGGCATACACGACATGTGGGCCCGCGGGATTCTCGCGGGCACGTGGCCCGGTGCCACGCCGTTCTTTCGCGCGCCTCTGTACATCTACTTTCTCGCCGGGCTCTACGCATTGTTCGGTGCCGACCATCGCCTGCCCATCCAGTTATTGCAGGCCTTGATCTCCGCCGCCGCCGCGGGCCTGGTTGCCCTCATCGCCGCCCGCCTCTGGAACCAGCGTGCTGGGTGGTCGGCCGGCCTACTGTTTTGCGGGCTGTGGACCAGCATCTACTTCGCCGGCGAGTTGCTCATCGTCACCCTCACCACGACGCTGAATCTCCTGCTGCTATGGATCCTCCTCGGCGGGAAGGGAGAGGAAGAGGGCGCGAGCCCGATGGGCCGGCGTCTGTTCCTGGCGGGTCTGGTCTGGGGCCTGTCGGCTATAGCCCGGCCGAACATCCTCATCCTGGGACCGGTGATCGTCTGGTACCTCCATCGTTACCGGGGCGTGCGGGGGAGGACCCACGCTTGGTTGCTGCTGGCAGCCGGCCTGGCGCTGGCCGTCCTGCCGGTGACCGCTCACAACGTGTGGCGTGGCCACGATGCCGTACTCATCGCCAGCCAGGGCGGCGTCAACTTCTACATTGGCAACAACCCCTCATCCGATGGCCGCACCGCCATCGTGCCGGGCACACGCCCCACCTGGCAAGGTGGTTTCGAGGATGTCAATGCCCTGGCGGCTCGAGAGGCCGGCCGTCCTCTCAAGCCTTCGGAGATCGACCGCCACTATTTCAACAAGGGGATCGCCTTCTGGTTCGAGGATCCGGGCCGCGCTCTACGGCTCTACGCACACAAGCTGCGCTTGCTGTTCGCCGCGGGTGAGCGCTCCAACAACCAGAACATCTACTTCTGGCGCGAGCGGTCACGCATTCTGCGCTGGCCAATCTGGCTGGGGTGGGCGCCAGTTCTGCTGCTGGCCGTTCTCGGCTTCTTCCGGCGGGATCTGTCGCCGGGGAGGCGCTTTCTCTTGTTGGGGGTGACGCTGCTCTATGCTCTCTCCGTCTACTTCTTCTTCGTCAACGCCCGTTATAGGCTGCCACTGATGGCCTTTCTGGCCATTGCCGCCGGGGGCGGTCTGTCGCGTCTGCTCGAGGCGGTACGGTTGCGACACTGGCCGGACAGCCGTCTGGGCGTGATCGTGGCGACGGGGCTGTTTCTCTTCTCGGTCCTGCCGGACAGTCGGAGCTTTGCCGAGAACAAGGTCCAGGCCGATCCCTTCAGCTGGCACACGCTCGGCAACGGCTACGCCGCCCTTGGCAAGCTGGACCGGGCTCGTCACGCCTATCGGCGTGCGCTGGAGATCAACCGTCGGTATCGGCAACCTTACTTCAAGTGGATCGAGGAGAGTCTCTATGAGAGGCTAGGGGATATCCTCGTCCGGCAAGGTCGCCTGGGGGAGGCGTCACGTCTCTACCAGGAGTGGGTCAGCGAGCAGCCGGATGAAGTGGAGGCGCGTGTCCGTCTGGGCGACATCCTGTTGCAGGCCGGCAAGAGTGACCAGGCGGCGGCGCATTTCGAGGTGGCGCTGCGCAACGATCCCGATCACTATGGAGCCCGGCTCGGCCAGGCCTGGATCCTTCTGCACAACGGTGACGCCGGTGCGGCCTTCCGGCGCTTCCAGGCGCTGCACCGAGAGCGTCACAATGCCCAGGCACTCTTCGGCAGCGGCCTTTGCCTGATCCAACAGAACCGTCTGCGTGAGGCAGAAGCTGTCTTCGTGGAGGTTCTTCGCCTGCAGCCCGATTACTGGCAGGCCTTGGGCAATCTCGCAGGCCTGTATGAGCGGTCGGGCAGGATAGAGATGGCCTTCGAAGCCTATCACAGGTTACTGTCGCTCCGCCCACAGGACGAGCGTGCGCGGCGCTGGCTGGCGGAACACGGTCGGTGACCGGGAGGGGCTGTCCTGAACAACCTGATCCTGCATTTCCGGCCGAGGAAACTCCCGGTCGAGACGCTCCGGTACAGTCACACGTTCGGCCTGGGCGGGATGTCGTTGGTGCTGTTCCTGTTGCTGGCCACAACCGGCGTGCTCATGACCCTCGTCTACGAGCCATCCACCGGCCGGGCTTACGAGTCGATCCTCCATCTGCAGAACGATGTCTTCTACGGGAAACTGGTTCGCAACATACATCACTGGA
>CBDURX010000276.1:0-4425 GCA_965369485.1 uncultured bacterium
GGCCATTGCAAATGATGGCACCATGACTTCGGCCAGCGCCGTAGTGGAGGAATGGCTCACTGATTTCGAGAAGTCCGAAGGCCGCCGTACTCCGCGCTATGAAGCCACGGTGACGTACTGCCGTCGGCTGGCCGCGGCCTCGCCCCTTCTGCAGTACACCGAGTTCGCCACCAGTCCCCAGGGACGCCCCCTGCCGTTGTTGATCGCCGACCGGCACGGCCGCTTCACGCCGGAGGATGGGCACCGCCCGGACAATGCAGTAGTACTGTTTCAGGCCTGCATACACGCCGGTGAGTGCTGCGGCAAGGATGCCGGGCTGATGTTGCTGCGCGACATCACGGTAGCCGATCGGATCCCGGAGTTGCTGGATCACGTGACACTCCTGTTCATCCCTATCTTCAACGTGGACGGCCACGAGCGATTCGGACCCTACAACCGGATCAACCAGGACGGACCGGAAGAGATGGGCTGGCGAGTCACGGCCCAGAACCTCAATCTGAATCGGGATTACCTGAAGGCGGACGCGCCGGAGATGCAAGCGTGGTTGCGGCTCTTCCAGGCGTGGCATCCTGACTTCTGCGTGGATGTCCACTCCACCGATGGCGCCGATTATCAGTATGCCATCACTTTTGGCCTGGAAGTTACCGGGAGCATGCACTCCGCTCCCACGGCCTGGGCGCAGGGGTACCAGAGACGGATCGTGAGCGCCATGGACGCTGTCGGCTTTCCCGTCTCGCCGTACGTCATGTTCCGGAGATGGCACGATCCCCGCAGCGGACTTGTGAGCTGGACCGCCTCGCCTCGCTTCTCCCAGGGATACACGGCGCTCCACAACGTTCCCTGCCTGCTGGTAGAGGCCCACATGCTCAAGCCGTATCCGGTGCGCGTGGAGGGAACCTACCAGATACTGAAACAGACCCTTGCCATCCTGAACGAGGAACACCGCGAGCTGAAACAGGCCATCGCCGTCGCGGAGGCCCACACCGCCAGCGCCGCTTTCCGTGCAGAGCCGTTGCCATTGAGGTTCGAGATAGCAGAGGACTTCACCACTATCGACTTTCTCGGTTACGAGTACGAGGTCATGGAGAGCGAGGTGAGCGGCGGCGATTGGTTTCGTTACAGCAGGAAGCCAACTATCGACAAGATTCCGTACCATGACAAGCAGCGACCGATCGTCCTGGCCGAGTTACCCGAGGCATATATGGTTCCGCCGGAGTGGAGTGAAGTGATTGCCCGTCTGGAGTTGCACGGCGTGACCGTCAAAAGGCTACGCACTCCGATCACCGTGGAAGTGCGATCCTACAAGTTCTGGGATGTGACCTGGCAGGAGCGTCCCTACGAAGGACGGCACCCGGTCCGGTTCCAGACCGATGAGTTGCGGGAGAAGCGGACCTATCCCGCCGGCTCGGCCGTGATCGACATCCGCCAACGGGCGGCCAAGGTGGCCGCGAACATCCTCGAGCCGCACGGACCCGATTCCTACGTCCAGTGGGGGTTCTTCGACGCCGTCCTGTCCCGCGTCGAGTACTTCGAGTCGTATGTCATGGAGGTGATGGCCCGCGAGATGCTGGCGGATGATCCCGACCTGCGCCGCGAGTTCGAGCAGAAGAAGGCGGTGGACGAGGAGTTCGCCGCCAACTCGCGCGCCATCCTGGATTGGTTCTACCAGCGGACGCCATATTTCGACCGCCAATACAATATCTATCCCGTGGGGTGGATCGATGAGCGCCGGGTAGTGGAAGGGTTGCCGTTGGTGGTCGCCGATGAATTCCTGATGGAATGATCTAGCGATACAGCCTGAGCTGCAGCCACGCCTCTTGCCAGCTAACCAGCGGCTCGCGACAGAGGAAAACGGGCAGGTCGGTCTCGTAGTAAGCAGCGTGCCGATTGCGTATCTCAGCGACCTGCTCCACGTGACGGAAGAGTCCCTCGAGTTGCACGGCGGGAATGCCTGCAATGAGACACAGGTTCTTGTCCGAGGCGGGCGGTCCCCACAAGAAGTAGCTGTTGTGTCCGCTGTGCGCCACGGGCAGGTCCGCCAGGTGGCTCAGGACGTTGATGGCCGAGGCCTCTCCGTAGTTCCCGGCCAGGATGGCGCACCGGGCTCTCTCCTCCGCGGACAGCTCGGCCCACAAGCTGTCCACGGTCGCGGCGATTTCCGGCCAGCCATGCATGTCGTAGTAGTGTCCGGCCATGACCTGGGCGCTACGCCGGCCAGCGGTGAGGATCTTCACGTAGCCGGCGACCTTCTCGATGGGCAGGACGCGAAGTCCCAGCGGCGCCATCACGATACCGACACCTACGAGGGCGATCACGTAAGTGGTCACGTAAACGCTCGTATGGGAAAGACGGCGATGGTGACGAGAGCGGCGTGGTTGACGATCGCGGGCCATCCATTTCTCGAGGGCCACCGATCCGGCGGCGAACAGGATGGGATAGGCGGGGGCGAGGTAATAGATCTTGGCCTTGACCAGTGCGAAGAAGACGTATAGCACCACGTAACTCCAGGCGAACGGGCGGTACCGTTCACCGCCCTGACTGCGTAACAACCACCACAGTCCCGCCCCCCACAAGGGGGTGGTCAAGGGGTTGAGCAGGAAAATCTGACCCGCCGTGAACTCCATCAGGGAAACCCGGGAAGCGACCTGGGAGTGCAGATGGCCGAGAAACTCCAGGGTGGGCCAGCCGTGGCGGATCTGCCAGATGACATTGGGCGACATGAGGATGACCGTGACCGTGACGGCCAGGGCGGCTCCCCATAAAGCCGGAGCGGCTTTTCCAGCAGCCAGGATTGTCCCGTCGTCGCTCACAGGTTGTGATCCGGGCTGGCCTGCCGGCGTGCTCAGAGCGCGACGCGCAGCAGGGGTCAGCAAGAAACCGAGGAGCAGTGATACGGCGTAGGACGCCAGGCTGTACTTGTTCAACAAGCCGCACCCGAGTACGAGACCTAACCCCAGCCAGAGCCGCAGCGGGCGTTGACGATCGTGGCCATTCTGCAGGCGCAGGACCAGGCAGCAGCAAGCCGCCCACAGCAGACCTTCGAATGCCGCCAGGGTCAGCATGGAGTGAGAACGCCAGAACAACGGCGCGCACAGCATTGCCAGCGCTGACAGGACCCGCGCCACCCTCCCGCCACCCAACTGACCGGCCATGACGGAGGTCAAGATCACTAGGGCGGCGCCACTCAGGGCAGGCAGCAAGCGGATTGCGAACAGAGAATCGCCGCAGAGGCCGCTCACCAGGGCCGCCACCGCGGGTACGAGGGGTGGATGATCCACGTAGCCCCAAGCGAGATGGGAGCCGCAGACGAGAAAGTAGAGTTCGTCCCGGTAATATCCGTAGCTGTTGCTGGAGAGCAAGTGGAGCAGGAGCTTCAGCAGGGCCAGGATCAGGACGGCTATGCTGGCGCTCTTCTGCCAGGATGCCGCGACTCCATGCTTTGTCGCATCATTCATGGATCAACATGCTTCCCTTCAGGCTGCCAGGTGCTCGATGACGATTCGGGTCCCGATCGCGATCAGGATCATGCCGCCCACCAGTTCCATCTGCCTGCCGAACTTTGCGCTCAGCCGGCTGCCGAGCTTCAGGCCTATCAGGGACAATCCACTCGTGACCAAACCGATCACCACGCTGGGATACCAGATGTTCACATCCAGTAAGGCAAGGCTGAAACCGATGGCCAGCGCATCGATGCTCGTCGCCAGGCTCAGCATGATCAGGTTCAGTCCGCGGGAGGGATCGGAACGGTGGGTCGTGTCTTTTCCTCTACTGCCCGAGCGGATCATCCGCATGCCGACAAAGGCGAGCAATCCGAAGGCGATCCAGTGATCGACGCCGGTGATCAGGTGCGCCACACGTGAGCCGGCGTACCAGCCCAGGACCGGCATGAAGAACTGGAAGAGACCGAAATGGAAGGAAAGACGGAAGATGGGCCGGGGTGCGGAGGCCATTCCGGTGGCGCCTGCGGCGAGGGAAACCGCGAATGCGTCCATCGCCAGGCCGGCCGCGATGGCTAGAATTTCACCCGGGCTCATGAATCTTTCTCCACCCGTCTCACGATTTCGTTCCCTTGATCACCGCCTGAGCCTAACATAGAGTCGCGGGCAGAGTCGCGGGCAGAGTCACTGCCGGATTCACGGTTGAAGTCGTGGCCGACCGTAGAGCCAGGCCGGGGAGATGGAGCAGGCTGAAGACCCAGACTGGAGAGAGTGCATGATAAAATTATTCATCCCACTCTTGGCTGTCGCTCTTGTCGCTCCGATTTCGGGGTGGAGTGCCGAGTCGGACAAGGATCCTCTGATTGGCGATCGACCCGATTTCACCGAGAGTGCCGTCACAATCACGCCGGGTCGCTTCCAGCTCGAGGCAGGTTTCACCAACACCCGTGTCGAAGATGTGAACATCGACTCAATCGGAGAGATTCTC
>CBDURX010000277.1:0-4412 GCA_965369485.1 uncultured bacterium
TGGCGTGGTAGATCTGCAAGGCCAGCAGCGCCATCCGGTCCACCATCTGACCGGGTGATTCGCTGTGTAAGGCCGCCTCGCCGCGGAAAAGGCCACTGTTTTGCAATTGGGTGAGGATCAGCTCGTCCAGCTCGGCAGCGGTGCGCTCACGCAACCGGTCGGCCTGGTCGGTGGCGCGCTTGGCAGTGGCCAGGACCGAGTCAGTGGCGGCGGGGTCCCTCGCCTTTTCGTCCTCGTGCCAGCGGTAGCTGTGGACCAGTTGCAGGGTCGCCACGAGGCGGCTCCACTCCGTGGGCTGATCGGGCTGGAGTGCGGCGGCGTCCTCCCAGGCCTTAATGGCGTCTGCGTGGCGGTGCCAGAGTGTAATCATGTCCCATATAATGGGTTGCAGAGCCCGGCCACTTTCGGGCAGCTCTGCGGCGGCGGGTTGGGTATCGTTCATGTAGCCTCCTGCGGGGAACAGAATACGCCGTTTCAGGTTATGGCATTTCAGCTGCGGTGGCAAGCTGGGTGGCGGCCCTCTAGAAAACGGCACGGAATGTGCGTATAATAATGATCATGTATGCGATTCGGGTACACGATCGGGGTCTTGCGTCCCGTTGCGGCCTCTCGATCTTGCTGGTGAGCCTTTGTCTGACGGTCTTGCTCCAGCCAGCGCCGGCTTCTGCGGCCAACGACCGTCACCCTTACGGCGAGCCGGTGCGGTTGCATCCCGAACTGGGTGAGAGCCTCTCGGTGGTGGAGGCCGCATACTTCGGCCTGTACACCGACATCGCGGGGCTGCGCGAGGTCACTTTCCTGGAGGCGCCCTGGGGCGGCTACGTAGCGCGTCTGCGGGTGGAGACCGAGGCGGGGAGTGTATGGCGGGAGCGCAACGTCTCCACGAGCAGGTGGCGAGCATGGCAGACACGGGCTGCGGATATCCTGGCCGGGAAGATCCCGCCGGCCGGAGGCGTGGGCTCCGTCACGGAGATGGCCACCGGCCCCTCCGCTGAAGGTGAAGTGCAGACCGCACAGCCCGACTCCCTCACCGATCGCATCCGTGTCTGGCCGGAGGTGCCGTTGCCGCCGACGCTGGGTCGCGCGGTGCCGGCGGATTCAGTCGTGCATTCCTATCAACCGCTTGGCGGCCGCTGGTTCGTCCTGCTCGAGGCCGGTCTCCGCCACAACGTCACCGATTTCAACGCATTCTTCACGGACATGGGGATGATCGGGATCTCGTGGGGTCGCATGTTCGGCCGCCTGATGCCCTATTTCTCCATGGAAGTGGGCTTCGGTGACCTGAGGGACGATTTCGAGGATCTGGCCGGTGACGGCCGCTCCAACACCTACAGCTTTGCCTTCGGCCTCATGGCGCGGCAACCCGTCAGCCGGCGTATCAATTTCTACGGCAGCGGCGCCTTCGGGTATTTTATCCGGTCGCTGCAATGGCAAGGCATTTTCTTCGACTCCTTCCGCAACACCGTTTCCGAGGGCCTCGTTCTGGAACAGCAGGACTGGGGCTGGGCCTTCCGGGCGGGGTTCCTCATTCAGCGGCGGCACCCGACCAAGGGCCGTTTCTTCGATATCGGTCTCGGTTTGCAGACCACGCCTGCAGAAGAGTGGCACTATTTCAACGACGTCAGTAACTTCCGTGCCAGTAACCGGGACATGTGGGTGACGCTGTCGGTCCGCATAGGGGACAGCATCTAGCCTACTTAATTCTGGGTTGACCCGAGCATGATCTCTGCCGCCGCATGCCGGTGCGGCCACCCCAATCCACCACGAGAACGACGATCAGGAGGGCGCGATGACCTTGCACGACCACTCCGACGACGAGCTTTACTTCTTCCAGATCCACCTGGGCGGAGACCGTAACTTCTGTTACTTGCTGGGGGATCGGCAGAGCGGCCGGGCCGCCGCCGCCGATCCCGGCTTCGAGCCGGACAGATTGTACGACATCGCCCGGGATCACGACCTGAGCATCGAGTCCATCCTGATCACACACGGCCACGGGGATCACATCGGCGGCCTTGCACGGCTGGTGGAGCTGACCGGGGCCAGAGTCTACGCGGGGCCAACCGAGGAGGTGCCGGGCGCCCAACCGGTGGCGGATGCGGAGCGCATTCCCCTCGGTCGCCACCAGATACAGGCCTTGTCCACGCCCGGCCACACCCGCGATCACGTCTGCTACCTATTTAAGGGCAGATTGATCACGGGGGACCTGTTATTCTGCGGCAAGGTGGGAGGCACCGGACCCTTCTTTCCTGGCTCCTCGGCCGCAGCGGAGTGGGACTCCCTGCACCGGGTCATGGCCTTGCCGGGGGAAACCCTCGTGTTTCCGGGGCACGACTACTATGGCGGCGAAGGTAGCATGCCCCACTCGACCATCGCACACGAGCGGGAGCACAATCCGTTTCTCTTGTGCGAGGATTTCGACGCCTTCTGCCACCTGAAAGAAACCTGGGCCGCCTACAAAGAGGAGCACGGTATTCGGTGAACGATACCCCGGCCGCCAACCCGGCAGAGCCCCGCGCAGCCACCGCGTTCTCCTTCCTGACGGCGCGACGCCGAGATCTTTCCCCCTCGAACCGCAAGGCCTGGCAAGGTGGGCTGTTCTGCGTCCTGTTCTGCGTGGTGGCCATGCTGGTGCACCAGATCTTCGGCGGTGCCTCGTTCCTGGGAATCTGGCTCACTGCTCTGGCCGCGACTGCCGGCTGGGTCGCGGCCGTGCGGTTCCTGCTGCTGGACACGGCCGGACGCCGCTTCTGGATCGTGTGGCTCGTCCTTTCCCTCGTCGCGTTGCTCTGGCTCGGCTCCGGCGATGTCGGCCAGGCCATCGCCGTCCTGATGTCTTTCACCTTCCTCCTGTTCCGCCGGTACCAACCGTACCGTCACCTGACCTCCCGTCAGCGGGCTGTACTCTTTTTCCTGGGGTTTCTGGCCCGGCTGGCCATCTCGGTGGGATGGGATTTCGGTGAGGGGAGTGAACTGACGGGGGCGGCCTCTACGGGCCACCGGGTGGCTTCCTGCGCCCTCATCTCCTTGCGCCTGTTCTGGGTCTTTTCCCTGGTGTACATGTTCTTCCACATGCGCCTGCACTTCATGAGGCTGAAGCCCAAGATCTTCGTCAGCTGGGTGTTCATCGCGGCGGTACCCATGGTGCTGCTTTTCGTGTTCGCCGTCATCA
Organism: uncultured bacterium; assembly: GCA_965369485.1. Lineage (GTDB taxonomy): Bacteria > Krumholzibacteriota > Krumholzibacteriia > LZORAL124-64-63 > LZORAL124-64-63 > CBDURX01. Next base: position 3,170 of record CBDURX010000277.1, read on the forward strand.
CGGTCTACGGCAGCCTGGGATCTACCCGGGCTCGTGGCGTCCACTCCCTCCTGCAAGAGTGGGTCATCTGGGCTGATAACCGTCCCGACCCTGACGGGCCGTTCCGGACCACGTTCGTCTACCCGCCCGGCCGGGCTGCGGAGACCGCCGGAACACTGCCGTCCTGGTTTCCTCACCTGCAGCAGGTTCTCGCCGCACCCCCGGCTGTGACCGGCGCCGAGATGTCCGTGACGGATGCCGAGCCCACACCTGTCGAGTCAGAGCAGCGAGACGTAGTGATCAGCTTCGGCGGAAAGCGGGAGAGTGAAGCTCCCGCATACTGGACGCCGGCCGACACCGCGGGCTTCTTCTCCGTCGGACCGGAGCTGTGGTTGCTGAGTCTGCAGGGGGTAGGGACGGACGACCTGCGGGTCACCGGAAGGCGAATCGACCACCAATTCCTGGATAACCTCTCGCGGCTGGCCGGCTGTGACGTGGGTCTGCTCAGCGATCGTGATGTTGCAAGCGACGCAGAGGAGGGCTGGTCCGGTCCGCACGATGTCGTTTCCGACTCCACCTCCACCACGGCTTCTCTGCAGGGGCGCTTCCGGCCCTCCGCTGCGCAAGCCGATTCTACGGCCTCGTTCTGGGAACGGCCACTGGCCTTCGGCGGCGCCGTGTTCGAGGTGATCCGTCTGGGACGGGAATCCTTCTTCACAGAGGACATGTTGTTGCACCTGCAGGTGCCGCCCCTCGACCTGGGCCGGGAATTCGTCGTGGGCAAGCAGACCCTCAACCAGATATTCCTCATCGTTCTGGCAGTCATCGCCGGTATGTTCCTGCTCATCGAGATCGGGGCGCTGTTCTTTGCCCTCCGCATCACCAGCGGCATCACCTCGGCGGTGGGATTCCTGCACCGGGGCACTCGCAGACTGGCAAGGGGCGATCTGGACACGCGTATCCAGATACCCAACGAGGACGAGTTCGGGGACCTGGCCACGTCGTTCAACGAGATGGCCGCGGCCGTCAAGAAGGGACGGGAGGAAGCGGTCGCCCGGGAACGCCTCGAGCGGGAGCTGGAGACGGCGCGGGAGATCCAGGAACGGCTCCTGCCCCACGAGCAACCCTCGGTTCCGGGGTTCGAGATCACCGGGACCAGTTTGCCGAGCCGGCAGGTCGGGGGCGACTACTACGATTTCCTGGCCCGGGACGACGGCCGCTTCGGCGTCTCCATCGGCGACGTCTCGGGCAAGGGCATCCCCGC
>CBDURX010000278.1:0-4400 GCA_965369485.1 uncultured bacterium
ACCAGGGACCATCTCGAGATTGGTGCCAGGACCTGGTTCAGTCCCCCACCTTCCCGACCAGTTCTTGCCGCAGGCTGGCCGCCCGGGCCACGGCGGGATAGTCCGGATCCGCCCGTTCCAGGGCCTTTTGCAGCATATCCACGGCCTTACTGGCCTTTTCGTACTTTTGCAGGGCCACCAGCGTCTCGGCCTGGACCACCAGGGCGGGAATGACCCGCGGGTTGGACTGCAAGATCTCCCGCGCCTGGTGCAAGGCTTCCTGGTCGCGCTGCAGTGCTACCAGGGACAGGGCATAGGGTTTCCGGTAGGAGATCAGCTCGTGCGGCGCGAGAAATATGGCCTTTTCCAGGGAGATGGCCCAGGCGGCGGCCTCCTCCGCGGGTTGCTCTGCGTAGTGGGCGAACAACGCTTCGTAACGGTACCTGAAGGATTCCATTACGCTCTGGGCGTATTCATTCAGGCGGGGGTAAACCTCCTTGCGCCGGTATGCGGCCAGGGAGTCGGCGATGGCCCTCGCCTTCTTCACGTTGCCGTCGTGGGTGAACTTGAAGATGCGCATGTTCGCGGCGAAATGGTCGTCGGGGTACAGCTCGATGAACCGCGCAGCGGTCTTGTCCAATTCCTCCAGCATCCAGAAGTCGGCGTAGGTGCGGCTGGCCAGGTAGAGGTACCGCATGTAGACTTCCGAATCCGCCAGCTGTTCCCCGGTCATGGCCATGATCTCCTGCCCCTTGGCGACCTGTCCCCGGGCGATGTAGACACGGGCCAGGTTCACCAGGGAAGCGTAGAAGTCGGGCTGCAGCTCGAGAGCCCGGCGGAATTCCTGCTCGGCTTCCTCGTAGCGGCCGACGTAGGTCAGGACTTCTCCGAGGGAGTCATGTGGGTTGGCGAGACCAGGCGCCAGGTAGGTGTACTTCTGCAGCAGGTCCACAGCCTCGTCGTAGCTGCCCCGGTTGGCCGCGGCGTAGCCCAAGTAATTATAGGCGTGGGCGAAGTTGGGGTTGACCTCCAGCACTCGCCGCCACAGCTGCTCGGCTTCGCCCCGGTCGCCTCTGCCTTCGGCCATGCCGGCTTGGGCGGCCATGACCATAAGGTTGTCGGGTTTGTGTTCTGTGAGGATGGCCAGGAGGGATTCAGCCCTGGCAGACCGGTTCTCGTGAAATCTCGTCAGTCGCAGCTGAACCAGCATGCGCTCGTCCTCGTCGTCCAGCAGCTCGGCCAGGCTGTCGGCCAGGGCGGCTTCCTCCTCCGCCTCCTCGGGATGTCCCCAAGCGGCGTAGGTGTAGGCGAGGGCGGCGCGGGCCATGGCGAAGTCGGGGTCCAGTTCCACGGCTCTCTCCAGGGATTGCATGGCCTTGTCCCACTGGAAGGCAAAGAGGGCCATGTCACCCTCTTCGAGCAGGGCGTGCGCCTCGGGGGAGGTGGTGGTGTATTCCAGGTCTCGGTGACCTTGTTGCACCAGCCCCACGGCGATCAGCACCAGGGCCAGGACCACGATGACGGCCCATCTCTTCATCAGCATCTCCTCACTTCACGGGTACGACGGTACCCGTCTGGCAGGCGGCCGGCTTCAATTGCCCCTGGCAGCCGCTTCGTCCGCTACTTCGTGGGCTTTTTCATTGATCTTCAGGGCGACCAGGGTGATGTCATCGTCTGCATCGTCCCGGCCGCTGAATAGTTTCAGTTCGTCGTTCACGCGCTCGATCAGGTGGTTCACCGGCAGCGAGCCGTACTGGAGCAGGAACTGGTTGAGTCGCTCCTCGCCGTACTCGTCACTTTCGGTGGAGTCCTTGGTCTCGGTCAGCCCGTCGGTGTACAGGAAGAGCAGATCGCCGGGCTCGAGGGTGATCTCCCCCTCCTCGTAGGAGCCGAAATCGAAGGCGCCCAGGGGCAGGCCGCCCTTCTCCAGCAGCTCGATGCGGCCATTGCTGCGCAGGACCACCGGTGCATTGTGCCCGCCTGAGCAGTACGTGAGCTTGTGCCCGGCGGGGTCGTAGATGCAGAGGAACAGGGTGGCGAAGTGCTGGGGATCGGTGGAGGCGTGCAGCTGCCGGTTGATCCGGCCGAGGATGACGCTCGGGGATATGTCGAGGTCGATCTGAGCGCGCAGGGCGGCTTGTAGGTTGGAGGCCAGCAGACTGGCGGGCATCCCCTTGCCGCTGACGTCGGCGATCACGATGCCCAGGGAGCCATCCTCGCGCTGGATCATATCGTAGTAGTCGCCGCTGACCTGCCGGCTGGAGATGTTCACCGCGTGTAGGGTGGCGCCCGGTAGCACGGGGATCTCGGTAGGCAGGAGCCGAGCTTGGATGGTGCGCGCCATGGCCAGCTCTTCCTCGAGCTTCTGCTTGGCGACTTCTTGTGCGTAGAGGCGGCTGTTCTCGATCTGCAGGGCCACCTGGCCCGCAACGATGGTCAAGAGCTGAACCTCGGCGAGCTGGTAGTCCTCGCCGGTCGGCTTGGCCGGCAGGGCGAGCAGGCCGATCAACCGTCCCTGGGTGGCCAGCGGGACCAGCAACTCGATCCCGGCGTGGGCCAGCTTTTCCTGCTCGGCGAAGCGGGCCGCCATCTCCGCCTGTTCCTGCGTGATGGCCAGCTGATTGCTCATGCCGCCTGTGGCGAGCGGCTCAACCCAGTACGGCTCGCTGCGCCTCTCGATCTGCTTGGTGGTGGCCTCGATGTCCATCTCGCGGGGGAAGATCTTTACCCGGGCGAGGTGGGAGCCAGGGGCGTCGCTCGTGCTGGATGCGTCGCGTGTGCTGGATGCGTCGTGTGTGCTGGAGACCTCGCGTGTGTCGCCCTCGATCCTCCCACTGGACTCGGCGTGTTTACCTTGCAGGGCGACGATCTGCTCCTGCATGCACCAGTGACCGTGTCCGACGTCGGGGCAACTCAGGTACACACCCAGGGTCGGCAGCTCGAGCACGTCGCAAAGTCGCTGCCCCACACTCTTCAGCAGCGCGTCACGCTGGATGAGCTGGGGGATTTCCTTGCTGAACTCCTCGAGGATGCCCGCCAGGTTTTCGCGGGAGCGGAAGAACTTGCGGTCGACGATCCTCTGGACGCGGCTGCGCACGGGCCACAGGCCGGCGGCGATGGCCAGGGTCGCACCCACGGAGACGAGCTGACTGGTGGGGCCGCTCAGCTGCAGAATAATGCCCCCCAGGGCCAGGACGAGGAACAGGTAGGCCAGCAGGACGAAGCCGGTGAGCAGGGAGTAGACCAGACTGCGCTTGAGGAAGAAGTCGATCTGCATCACCCGGTAACGGGCGATGCAGTAGCCGAAGGAAATGGGGATGGCCACCAGTGGGATCATGCCCAGGTCAGTCAGTTCCGAGCGGGCCCCCAGCTCTTCCAGACCGATCTTGAAGATCAGGAACGGCAGCACCCCGGTCAGGGTCCCCAGGGTCAGCAACCGCACCCTTTCCTTTTGAATCGGGTCGCGGTAGTTGAAGTAGCCGTGGACGAGGGCGGCCAGACCGAAGATATAGTAGAGGATAAGGACGACCCAGTGAACCGCGCGGATGTTGGCCCCTTCGCTGCCGAAGAACTGGTCGATGGTGAAATGCACATAGAACATGAAGGGCAGCAGGTAAACCAGCGGCGACAGGAAGGGATGGCGGGTCAGAACCAGCTTCTTTTCCGGGAAGGACAGGAAGAACTGCAGGAACAGGGCCGGGACCATGAAACGCACGAAGGCGCCGCCGTTCTGTGTGATGATGTCGCCCCAGAAGTAGCTGGTCCGGTTCAGGTTGGTCATGAAGTAGATGCCGAAGGCCAGGCAGAGCAGGAAGAACAGGCGCGCCGGCCGGTCGTTGCCGCTACGCAGGTAGACCAGGAAGCCGATGCCCAGGTAGATGACCGCCAGTACGATGTTGATGATGTAGTTGCGGTCGACCATCCGGATGACGGTCAACTCCACCGGGACGACGAGGTTACGTCCATCCCTGTCGATGAGGTAGTTGACGGTGGAGCCGGGCTTTTGCTGTTGCAGGATATGCACGGCATCCGCCGGTGTTCTGACGAGCTGGTTGGCGATGCCGAGGATCCGGTCACCCTTCTGCAACTGGGAGAGCGGGACTCCTTCACGCACGGAGACGTCCAGGATCACCAGTTCGGGGCGGCCGAGGAGCCATACGGTTCCGTCGGTGGGCTTTTCCGTGGTGGCGTCGATACCGGCGAAGACAGCGAAGGCCAGGGCCAGAACCCCTACCACGAGGAGAGTCCCCCGGGCGGAGAGCAGCCTGACGGCTGACGACAAGACGTGGCGGTCCGACCGGACAGGGGGCATGGTTTACCGCGCCTTCAGTGTCTCCCGTATATCACGGAGATTTTGCCGTCGAGGGACAGCTAGTTCCAACGAAAGCAGCGTGGAAATGTTCCAGTTTACCTCGCGACAG
>CBDURX010000279.1:0-4395 GCA_965369485.1 uncultured bacterium
ATAGAGCACCAGCCTCCGGAGCTGGGTGTCGGAGGTTCGAATCCTCTCGGGCGTACCATTGTTTCTCCAACCCTGATTATTCACGGGTTGTGTGAGGGATAAGCACTTCATGAGTCATCCGGGTTAAATCCGCGACGTATCATGTTGAGATGGTTTTTCATTCTGGTGATGGTCTGGTGGTTGAGCCGTTTGGTCACGCGTGTGTGGCGACGACTGATTTCGCCCCGCACCGGAGTAGGAGACGCCGCCCGTTTCCGTAACCGAGAGTCCACCGAGGGGACCAAAACCACTCCCTTGACGCAACAGGAAATCAGCGATGCTGATTACGAGGAAATCCCGTAGAAGCAGCGATCTTCTCCGCTCCCGTTTCCGCGACGGAGGGGGAGATTTTCCTCTACGCCAGTACATGCGTTGCCGGGAGGAATTGTTCAGCAGCGTCATCCACGCCTTACTCCTGGCCGCCTTTCTCGTCACCCTCGTCTACTTCGGTCGTACGCTGTGGCAGCTGTTCGCTGTCCACGGCGCCGAACTGAGCCCGTGGTATCGACGTGTCAGTATGTTCGGCATGGCCGTGGTGATCCTCTTCGTGACCATCCGCTTCTGGCGAAAGATCGGGGATATACGCGAGGTGCGGCAGGAGATGACCCACTTGAAGAGCCAGTTTCCCACCGCTCGCGGTTCTCGCTGACCCGGTCGCGCCATGTCCCGGGTCGCTCCTCCGTATTGACGACCCTGGATTCCGTTGTTACCGTGCTACCTGTTTCCGGTGGGAAAAAATATTGCCATCGAGTCGTTTTTTCTCTTTCATTTCGGATTCGTAGGAATCGGGAGATTACAGGACTATTCTTTGCCATGCTCCTGGCGTGGACTGGGTTGCTACCACCATCTGGAACAACTCAGAGGAGCGTGCATAGCGGCAGATCGGCTCGATCCGCCCCGGGAGAGGTGTACATGAAGATTACGGAGAAATTCGCCCGCCGGGAGGCAAAGTTGGGCGTGATTGGCCTGGGCTATGTCGGCCTGCCGTTGGCGGTGTCCTATGCCCACGCTGGATTCCAGGTCACCGGTATCGAACGGTCGGAGGAAAAAGTGGCCACCCTGGCGAGGGGTGAGAGCTACATCATCGACGTGCCGGCCGCGGACATTGCGAAACTGACAGCCACGGGCAACTTGCGGGCCACCAGTGACGCGTCAGTCCTTGCCAGGTTGGACAGTGTGAATATCTGCGTGCCGACACCACTGAGCAAGACGCGGGATCCGGATATCTCCTTCATCCAAGACGCTGTGCAGATGATTCAGCCGCACTTGCATGCGGGCATGCTGATCATCCTCGAGAGCACTACTTACCCCGGCACCACCGAAGAGGTGATCCTGCCGCTGCTGTCCCAACAAGGCCTGGAAGTTGGCAAGGACTTCTACCTTGCCTTCTCGCCTGAGCGTGTCGATCCGGGCAACGCGAACTACCATACCATCAACATTCCCAAGGTCGTCGGCGGCATCACGCCGGCCTGCACTGAAGCCGCCAGCGCCCTCTACGGTGAGGTTATGGACACGGTTGTGCCGGTCTCCTCGGCCCGGGTTGCCGAGACTGTGAAGTTGCTGGAGAACACCTTCCGCAGTGTGAACATCGGCCTCGTGAACGAGATCGCCCTGATGTGCGCCTCTATGGACATCGATGTCTGGGAGGTTATCGAAGCAGCGGCGACGAAACCTTTCGGTTACATGCCGTTCTACCCCGGACCGGGACTGGGGGGACACTGCATTCCCATCGATCCATTCTACCTCGCCTGGAAAGCCAAGCTGGCCGGGTCAGAGGCACGCTTCATCGAACTGGCCGGGTGGGTCAACGGTTCCATGCCGCGGCACGTGGTGAATCTGGTGGTGACTGCTTTGAACGGGCAAAGCAAGAGTGTCAAAGGCAGTAAATTGCTCGTGGTTGGGGTGGCCTACAAGGCCGGTATCGATGACATGCGGGAGTCACCGGCGCTGGACATCATGGAACTACTCAAGAAGCTGGGGGGGGAGGTCTGGTGGTACGATCCCCATGTTCCGTCCCTGCCACCCGGCATCGAAGTGAGCAAGCTTCAACAGTGGGACAAGGCCGCGCTGTCAGGCTTCGATGTAGCTGTGATAGTGACAGCCCATTCAGCAGTGGACCATCGGCAGTTACTCGATAGCTGCCCAGCCGTGGTCGACACCCGCAACGCCTTGAAAGGCCATCAGGATCCTAAATTGATCAAGCTTTGAACGTTCTAACCAACTGAAGAGGAAAACCGGAAATGACGAAATATCTCGTGACGGGTGGTGCGGGTTTCATCGGATCACACTTGGCCGAAGCCCTCGTGGAGAGGGGCGACGAAGTCATCGTCCTGGACAACCTCTCCACCGGCAAGATAGAAAACCTGGACGGCTTCCGAGACCGGCTGGCATTCGTGGAGGCCAGCGTGACGGACCTCGCAGCATTACACGAATGTTGTAAGGGCGTGGAGGTTGTCTTCCACCAGGCGGCCTTGGCCTCGGTTCCTCGTAGCGTGAAGGATCCCTTGGCCAGCAACGAGGCCAACATCACGGGTACTTTGAACGTCCTGTGGGCGGCGAAGGAGTGTGGCGCGCGACGGGTCGTCTACGCCGCCAGCAGCTCTGTCTACGGTGACACGGAACAGTTGCCCAAACACGAGGGTATGGCCCCGCGACCGTTATCACCTTACGCCGTGACCAAGTACGTTGGCGAGCTGTACTGTGCCGTGTTCGATCAGCTCTATGGTTTGAGCACAGTCGGGTTGCGTTACTTCAATGTCTTCGGTCCCCGCCAGGATCCCCAAAGTCAATATGCGGCCGTGGTGCCACTCTTCATAACCAAGTTTCTACGCGGCGAGGCGCCGGTGATCGACGGCGATGGTGAGCAGTCGCGTGACTTCACCTACATTCGCAACGTGGTGGCCGCGAACCTGGCGGCCGCGGCGGCGACCAAGCCGGGTGGTCGCTCCGTGAACGTGGCCTGTGGCGACCGCATCACCATCAATGAACTTGTTGCCCGGATCCGGGATCTGATCGGCAGCCAGGTCGATCCGGTGCACGGTCCGTCCCGGCCCGGGGATGTCAAACACTCACAAGCCGATATCGAATTAGCCGGGCAATTGATCGGCTATGAACCTGTGGTTGATATGGACACCGGCCTGGCCGAAACCGTAGCTTGGTATCGCCAGCAAGGTGTGACATAGTCCCTATCCGGTAAAGTCGGAAACGATGAGTCATGTTCTCTACGAGGAGGCAGCGTCTCGTGGTACTGCGTAGATGTGGTGGCTCGGTCTTGGTGGTCCTCTTCCTGTTTCAACAGGTCGCACCCTGTCTGGCCCAACAGGACATGGCCGCACCGGATTACAAGATTGGTGTGGGAGACGTGCTGCAGCTCAGCGTACTGCAGCTTCCCGACCTGGACGGTAGCTTAAACGTCCGCCCCGACGGTACGGTGGCAATCAGCCGGATAGGCGCGGTCGCCGTGGCAGGCCTGACCGTGGCGGAAGCGGAAATGATCATCCGCCAGAGGTTGCAGCTGTACGACTCGGATATCTCGGATGTCTCCGTGTCTATGACCGATTTCAGCTCCCAGGGTATCTACGTGCTGGGGGCCGTGCAGCTTCCCGGTTCCTTAGTCTTCACCACCGCACCGACCCTCTGGGAAGGTGTCCGGGCGGCCGGCGGCCCTACTCCAGATGCCAGGTTGTCCGATGTGCGGCTGATTCGACGGCAGAACGGCACCACGCACATGTACAGTTACGATTTGACGGCCGTCCTGACGGGGCAAGGCGCTTTGCCCGAAGTGCTGCTCGGACCCGGCGACACCGTGATTCTCCTCGCTGGCGAACCCCAGGCGCAGGTCCCCGCCGCAATCGGAGTGGAAGTGATCGGGAACGTCGCCAATCCCCGCACCGTTCACATCAACGAGCCGACTCGGCTGTTGACCGTGCTCATGCTGGCTGGTTCACCTCTGGTCGACAGCAAGCTCGATAAGGTGTGGTGGGTGCACAGGGAAGGGGACAATAAGTTCTCGGCCAACAAGGTCAACATGGATCTGTATTTCCAGGACGGGAGCCTCGCCGGCAATCCCCTGATCTATCCGGGCGATTCCATCCAGGTCCCGGCCCGCCAGATCGGCCAAACGATGGCGACGGTAGGTTTGATTCTGGGCCTGACGCTCACGGTGACTACTATCTTTCTCACCATCGACCGCATCCGGAATTGACCTAGTCCCCGCCTCATTCCGCGGGCGGAGCGCTTTCTCCTAGAATAGTCTTGTGATTCGCCCCGAAGACCGCCAACCCGATCCCCACGGCCAGCCAGAGCGTCACGGCCCTTACGATCAGGGCGATGGAGACCGCCGTGTCGGTGGGGACG
>CBDURX010000280.1:0-4391 GCA_965369485.1 uncultured bacterium
ATTCGGTAACCCATCTTGGAGGGCATCCGGTGGCAATGTGATGTTGGCTATGTAGAGGTTGTCGGCGAGAATGTTTCCATCCCGGTCCAGAATGCGACCCCGGGGACCTTTGACGGGAAAGATGACCTGACGGTTCTCCAAGGCTTGGTTCTGGTAGTACGCGTGGCGCGGCACCTGCATCAAGAACAGGTTGACGCCGAGGATGCCGAATAAGAGCAGGATCCCACTCCGGAACAGACGGCCACGGATCTCGCGTGGTTCGTGCATCACTTACCTTCTACCCCGGAATATTCATGGTTCATCCGGGACTCAGCCCTCCCTCTGCAAGATCCCCATCAGGTCCGCCAGCCTCAGCAGCGGGATACCCACCAGACCACTGTAGATGGAGACTGGCAGGACCTGGAACAGGAACGGTCGCAAGAAGGCTTCGTCGCTCATGCGGCTCTGCACAAGCACGAACAATGTGTCGTGGGCGAGGACAGCCAGTGCCACAACCACACCTTCCACCACCGGCATCCCGTACATCAGGTGGCCACGCAGATGGCCCGCGGTAAAGCCCAAGATGGTCTTGCATAGGGCACGTAAGCCGAGAAGGTGGGGTGTCGCTAGGTCCTGCACAAGCCCCAGCATGAATCCGCCCAGGCAGCCAGCGTACGAGCCCTCGGCCAAGGCGAGGATCACCAGGGCGATCACCGAGAAATCAGGCGCGATGCCGTTTATTGTGATCATCGGCGCAATCAGGTTCTCGCCGACCAAGGCTACGAATATCCAACCCAGAGTTGTGCGGACAAAAGTCTTCACGGCCGCGACCCACCTTTCGGCGCCGACGCATACCCGCTCTTCACGACGAATACCCACTCGTTGACGTTGAAGGAAGCGTACGGCTCGACCGTGATCTTCTTGTACAGCTCGTCGAGGGGACTGGCCACCGACCTGACCTCACCCACCTGCAACCCGTGCGGCATCGAGCAAAAACCACCCTCTTCCTGGCCGATCTCGGCAACCTCGGCCAGACCGGAGGTGATGATGCGGTCCCCCTCCTGCACGTCCTCGTCACGTCCCACCATGTCCAGGACGAATTTGCCGGCGTTGGAGCGCAAGATTCCCACCAGCCCGGTACGCTCCATTTCACAGCCGATTGCCACATCCGGGGCCGTCAACAACTCCACCCACGCCATCCTAGGGGAGGCGATCTTGCGCACCCGCCCGAGCAGGCCGCGCGGCGAGACTACAGGCTGATAAAGTTGCCATTCGATATCGGTTTCACTGCGGATCTTGATCATCAGGGCGTACCGGCCACATTTACGCGCCACGACCTCGCACGGTTGTAAACGCTCATCAAAGCCGCCTGCCGTGGCTGTCGCCTGAGCCGTCGACCGCCGGCTGTCGCGTTGCCGCTCCATCTCAGCCAACCGCAGCTCCAGTTCAGTGATCTTGGCCAAGAGCTTGCCGTTTTCCCGCCCGACCCGGAAGACATCTTCCGTAAAATTGATCACACGTTGGTAAGGCTCCGTGAACACCGCGCTGAGGCGTGTGGCCACGGAAATCTGCACGTCGTCTGGCAGGAAAAGCATGAGCAGTGACAGAGTCACGCAAAGCAGGAAGGTCGATAACTCGACCCGATGCGATGGTTGGAGATAACGGGCCATAGGATCTTCCTAGCCCGGGTTATTCAGAAAAGACCTCAGCGAAAGAGAGGAAACAAGCCTTTCCTGCATTTTCCAGGCTAATCCCGCCCGCCTTTCATGATGACGGGACGGTACCTGTCGAAATCGTCCAGGATCTTACCAGTCCCGAGTACGACACAAAAGAGAGGGTCGTCCATCAGGTTGATCGGCAGATCCGTCTGCTCGCGTAGGAGATCAGGCAGCCCCTTCAGCAGCGCACCGCCACCGGTCATGACGATCCCGCGATCCTTGATATCGGCCGCCAGCTCCGGGGGGGTCTGTTCCAGAGAATGCTTCACTGCATCACATATCTGCTGAATGGGCTCTTGCAACGCCTCCCGGATCTCCACGGCGGTGATCTTCATGGTTTTCGGCACGCCGGAGACTTGGTAAAGGCCCTTGACCTCCATCTGGTCCTCGTCGTCGAACTTGAAGGCCGAGCCGATGGTCTTCTTGATTCTCTCTGCGGTTTGATCGCCGATCAGGAGGTTGTGGTTCTTCTTGATGTAGGTAGAAATCGCCTCGTCCATCTCGTCCCCACCCACCCGGATGGAGGTGGCACAGACAATGCCGTTCAAAGCGATGACAGCGATCTCGGTAGTGCCACCCCCGATGTCGATGACCATGTTACCGCTGGGTTGGTCAACCGGCAGGCCGACGCCGATCGCTGCGGCGATGGGCTCAGCCACAAGAAACACCTCACGGGCGCCGGCGTGCTTGGCCGAGTCACGGACGGCGCGCTTCTCAACCTCCGTGATACCGGAAGGAACGCAGATGATGATGCGGGGCGCTATGAAGTGACGCTTCTTCTGGGCAATCTTGATGAACTCGCGGAGCATGAATTCAGTGACGTCGAAGTCGGCGATGACCCCGTCTTTGAGTGGCCGGATGGCGGCGATACTATCCGGAGTCTTGCCCAGCATGGCCTTCGCTTCGACTCCGACGGCGTATACCTTTTCAGTTGACTTCTCGATGGCCACTACCGACGGCTGGTTCAGGACGATTCCTTTGCCTTTGATGTAGACCAGCGTGTTGGCCGTCCCCAAGTCGATGGCGATGTCGTTGGTGAACATGCTCCGCAAACGTTTGAACATCGGGTCACCCTTCAACACTGGCACAGAATCGCCGGTCGTCCCTGTCCGGTTCGGGCCAGTCGTGTTCACGTAAGCTCAGCAATGTGCTGCCGGCCACGATGATGTGGTCGAGCAGCTCGATGCCTAACAAGCGACCGCACCGAATCAACCGTGCGGTCAGTTCGAGATCATCACCACTGGGCCTGGCACAACCCGAGGGATGATTGTGTGCCGCGATCACCGCCGCGGCCCCCCAGGCAATGGCGGGTCTGAACACCTCCCGAGGATGTACCAGGGAAGCGTTCAGGGACCCGATGGAAACTGTCTCCACAGCGGTGACACGGTGGCGCGTGTCCAGATAGAGGGCCAGGAAGTGCTCCCGGTCACAACCGCGGAACTCGTTCTCCAGCAAAGGCGCCAGATCTCGCGGATCACGCACCAGCAGGCCGCGTTGAGTTGCCGGCTTTCGATAGCGTGTGCCGAGTTCGAAAGCGGCTACCAGACGAGCCGCTCGCACTAACCCCATCCCACGCTCTCGGCAGAGCCACTGCGGCCTCGCCTCGGCCAAGCAAGCCAGAGATCCCCACCGTACCAACAGGCGGGTCGCCAGCAAATCGGCCGGCACCCTGCCTCCCCGGCCGAGAACCAGAGCCAATAGATCGCTACTCGAGAGTGCCTTGACGCCGTGCCGTAACAGCCGCTCGACTAGAACGGTCGACCGCACAGAACTCACTGCTCTGGCAGCGGAGACCTCTCCCTCCCCCATGTCTTGTATCTGATTAAATTTCATCAAACTACAGCCAGAGGGAGGTGGCGAAAAAGTAGCAAATGGTCTTAAGGGCGGCAACTCTTTTCTGGGCACTGGCCTTTTCCCTTGTCGCCGCGGGAATCCGTTCTTATCCTTCGCCTCGGCACCCGTGAGCGGAAGGAGCCGACCATGCCGCCATTACCCACAACCTCTGCTTCCGTACTGGTCCGCAAGTACGGTGGCTCTTCCCTCGCCTCGATCGAGCGCCTCCGTGCCGTAGCGCGCGACATTTGCAACCAGCGTAAGGATGGCAAACAGGTCGTGGTGGTGGTCAGCGCCATGGGTCAGACCACCGACGAGCTAGACCGGTTGGCCAAGGAGGCCAATCCGCAGCCACCCCGCCGTGAAATGGACATGTTGCTGTCCGTTGGCGAGCGCATCACCATGTCCCTGTTATCCATGGCGCTGGCAGCGGAGGGGTGCTCGGCCATCTCCTACACCGGTTCCCAGTGCGGCATCATCACGGACAATAGCCACACCAACGCCCGCATCACCGAGGTCAAAGCCGACCGCGTACGGGGTTCCTTGGCCGCTGGTCACGTCGTCGTCGTCGCCGGTTTCCAGGGCATGAGCTTGCCGGAGAAGGAAATCACTACCCTCGGCCGCGGTGGCAGCGACGCGACGGCCGTGGCCCTGGCGGCGGCCCTCGGCGCAGCCCGGTGTGAAATCCTGAAGGATGTGGACGGAGTAATGACGGCCGATCCGAAACGCATCCCCAAGGCACGGCGGTATGAGGCGCTCAGCTACGACCAGCTGCGCGATCTGGCCGCCAGCGGCTGCGGCGTCGTCCATATTCAGGCCGTAGAGTATGCCGCCAGTCACGGTGTGCCGTTGTACGTGGGC
>CBDURX010000281.1:0-4376 GCA_965369485.1 uncultured bacterium
TTTTCCGGCAGAGTTTCCAGGACGGCTGGCAGGTCGAGTGCCCCGACGAGTGGCTGTTCTATGGCAACCCCTGGGAGTTTCCCCAGCCGGACGATGTGGTGGAGGTGAAGTACGGCGGGCGCACCGAGATTTACAACGACGATGAAGGCCGCCAGCGTGTGCGTTGGTTCCCCGAGGAGAGGGTCATGGGCGAGCCGTGCCACACCATGATACCCGGGTACAAGACCGGGACCGTCAACATGTTGCGTCTCTGGCGGGCCCGGGCCACCAAGGAGTTCGACTTCCAGCTGTTCGATGTGGGAGATTACGCGCGTGCGGTGGAGCAGAAGGTTCGCTCGGAGAACATCAGCAAGGTTCTCTATCCCAACGACAACACACCCCAGGGCAGGGAGCTGCGTCTGCGGCAGCAATACTTCTTCGTGGCGTGCTCTCTGCAGGACATCTTGCGGCGGTTCAACATCAAGAACCGCGACTGGAACGAGCTGCCCGACAAGGTGGTCATCCAACTCAACGACACCCATCCCGTCATCGCCATCCCCGAGTTGATGCGGTTGCTGGTGGACGAGCACGGGGTCGCGTGGGAACAGGCCTGGCAGATCACCCGCCGGACCATCGCCTCCACCCAGCACACACTTCTGCCGGAAGCGTTGGAGAGGTGGCCTGTCAGCCTGCTGGCGAACGTGCTCCCGCGGCATCTGCAGATCATAGAAAAGATCAACGACAGCTTCCTGGACGAGGTGAGAGCCCGCTTCCCCGACGATCGGGATCGGGTGGCCCGCATGTCGATCTTCGAGGAGAGCGCCGAGAAGCGAGTCCGCATGGCGTATCTGGCCTGTGTGGGCAGCTTCAGCATCAACGGTGTGGCCGAGCTGCAGTCACAGCTGCTGCGGGAGCGTGTCCTGCGCGATTTCAGCGAGATGTGGCCGGAAAAGTTCAACAACAAGACCAACGGCGTTACGCCCCGCCGCTTCATGAAGCTGGCCAACCCACGCCTCTCCGACCTGATCAGCGCAAAGATAGGTGAGGAGTGGCTGAAGGATCTCGACCAGCTCGCCAAGCTCGAGAGTCACATCGACGACGCCGCGTTTCGCCAAGCCTGGCGCCGGGTCAAGCAGCTCAACAAGCAGGACCTGGCCGCCCACATCCTGCTGCACCACCAGATCGAGGTGAACACCGACTCTATTTTCGACGTGATGGTCAAGCGGCTGCACGAGTACAAGCGGCAGCTCCTGAAGGCGCTGCACATCATCACGCTTTACGACCGCATCAAGGCCGACCCCAACCTCGACATCGTGCCGCGGACCTTCATCTTCGGAGCCAAGGCGGCGCCCGGCTACCACATGGCCAAGCTGATCATCAAGCTGATCAACTCGGTGGCGGAAGTGGTCAACAACGATCCCGACGTCCGCGACCGGCTCAAGGTGGTGTTCCTGGCCAACTTCAACGTCACCCTGGGCGAGATGATCTACCCGGCGGCGGACATCTCCGAGCAGATCTCCCTGGCCGGTAAGGAGGCCTCGGGTACCGGCAACATGAAGTTCGCCCTCAACGGTGCGGTGACCACCGGCACCCTCGACGGGGCCAACATCGAGATCCGCGAGCGTGTCGGCGAGGAGAATTTTTTCCTGTGCGGCCTGACGGCCGACGAGGTGTTCGCCCTGAAGGGAAAGGGCTACGACCCGCGGGAGTATTATGAGGGCAACGCCGAGCTGAAGGAGGCGATCAATCGGATCGCGGCGGGCGGTTTCTCCGGTGGAGACCGGGAACTCTTCAAGCCTATCGTGGAATCGCTTCTGAACGGCGACGAGTACCTGTTGCTGGTGGATTACCAGTCGTACATCGACTGCCAGGACGAGGCCGCCGCCGCTTACCGGGACCAGGAGAGATGGACCAGTATGTCGATCCTGAACGCGGCCCGGTGCGGCTTCTTCTCCTCCGACCGCTCCATGCGCCAGTACTGCCGGGAGATCTGGAAAGTGCAGCCGGTTGCAGTGTGATGCCTTTTCAACGGTACAAGGTTTTCACACGACCCCAAGTCGTGGGGTTGCTGGCCACCGTGGTGGAGGAGAAAACCGCCATGGAGCTCGTCAGCTCCGTCAACTCGACCTGAGCGGGGTACTGGTTGGCGCCGTAATCCCCGATCTCGTCGACATTCCAGAAATAGATCAGGCTAAGGTCGATCACCGGTACAGTGCAATCCGCATAGAACATCATCCCGTCCTGGAGAGGATACTCGACGTAGCCTCCGTAGGTGGCGGCGTAGTGGTCATGGGCCGACAGAAGGAAGGAAGGGCCGTCGACCATTCCGGATTCCGTGCTTTCCCACCATCCCTGGCAAGCGCCGGCGATTCCCGTACTGTGCAGTTGCCAGGGAGAACCGGATTCCACGTGGGCCTTCATGATGACGTAAGCAATGTCCGCGAGCTCGGGGTTCTCTGTAAAGCCCTCCAGATAGACGGCGAAGGTGATCTCCCTGGCGGGTGACGCACTGTCGCTGGAGTCACGAGAAGCTTGGCTGTTCATCATGAACACGACCAGGAACATGCAGGTCAGGAGTGTGGCGGTCAGAGAGCGTATTATCTTTCGTGATGGCTGCACGGAGATCCCCCCTTTAAAGGATAGAAGGCCGCTCCCCTGAGCGGCCCTCGGTAACTGAATTAACCGGTCATTCCGCGGCTACGGGCACCCAGCACCCATGCCCTGAGCCAGCAGGACAATATCCGACAAGTCGAGCTGGCCGTCCCAGTAGAAATCCGAGCGGTAGTCGTATGGGCCGTAAAAGTTCTGGGAGAACAACACAACGTCGGTCAGGTCCACAGCCAGATCGCCGCTGATGTCCGGGCTGTTGAATAGATAATCCAGTGGAGGTTGGTTCAGAGCATTGAAGTCGACGATAATGACCAGGCCTGCACCGCTGGCCCCCGCGAACATGGGATTGGAGAACGTGGTCTGACCATTGACGTCGGTGCTCGCATCTGCAACAGTGCCGCCGGGGCAGAATATGAAGGTCCCGGTGTCAGCATCGATCCACAGATCTTCGAAGGAATAGTTGACGACGGGTGCAAACGTATCGGTCAAGAGTGTAAGCGTGACCGTCGCATTGGTTCTGGCGCCACCAAAGACGTAAGCATTGTCCAGCCCGTCTCCAGCCCCGTTCGGTATAGAGTAGACGGAAACCTGCATCGACGCAGCAGTCTCAGCTGTCGAGTTATCCAGGTCGGGAACTTCCGCCCAGGCCACCGATACCAGGCTTGCGGATAGGATGCAAACCAGGAGACCTACGTGCTTACCGTTAACCATTGTGATACCTCCTAGAAGGATCGATCAAGTGAGTGTGGAACCCAGAATTGAGCGAGATTAGTCTGAGCCTTAGTTGGTAGTTAATCCCCCTTGACTGCTGCTTTCCACTTGGTTGGTAGACCTATCATTGTGGACCATCAAGTATAACCGGACTATCGGCGTAATGTCAATGGCCGGATCGTCCTAATTCTTGGATTGTTTGTACATGGGGAAGGGCCGCATCAAGTTGCGGCCCATTCTTCTTCACCGACGACTAACGAGACAAAATGGTTGTTTGCCTCTGTGGCCATCATACCCTCGCGTTATCGAGGTTCTGACCGAACGCCAATCACCGGTTTACCCGGCGCCAATTGGACCACCTTCCGCACGATCAACACGAGGTTGACCTGGGCCAAGAATATGATCAGGTAGCCGGATCACTGCATCCCAAAAACAGCACTGATTACGTCCTGTTTTTTGTGCGGCCTGTGGTGTGGTATTCGTTCACAATTCCATATACTTGGAATTCCAGTCCTTACCAGGGTTATCCCGGCCATGACCGGTTGTTCAGCACTGACCGCGCGGGAAGAACCGGACTTCGAGCAAGCTTCGAACCAGATGGCGCGTTTTGGCCGGACGTTCTATCCTGGCTCTCGGTGAGAGTCGCTGAGCTGGCATTCAAAAGGACGGAACATCGCCTTGTCACAAGCGGAACCAAGGAAGAGCTGGCCGGTCCGGATCCGCCGCCTGTTGAAGATCGCGGCCAAGATACTCGTTACCCTGGTCGTGCTGGTGGTCGTTCTGGTGGGGCTGCTCTACTGGCGGCTTACCTCCGGGCCCGTCAGTTTCGGTTTCTTGACGACCACCATAGAAGATGGGTTTGCAAACTCGGTTACCGACTATCTTCTCGACATCGAGGAAACCATCCTCGTCCTGGACCGGGCTGAAGACAGCCTCTCCCTGCAAATCCGCGCGATCGCCATTCTCGACTCCGGCGGCGAAGTGCTGGCTTCGATCCCGTCTGCAACCGTCAAGCTTGGTTTCAGGGCTCTGCTGCACAGGGTCCTGGCCCTCAGCGAGATCCAGATCGAGGGCGC
>CBDURX010000282.1:0-4370 GCA_965369485.1 uncultured bacterium
CGCCGAGGCCACAGCGGGGACCGGAGCCGAGCAACCGGATGTCGTTTGCGATCTTGAACAGGGCGACCGCCGCCGTTCGCATTGTCCCAGAGACCGCAACAAGGGCATCATGGGCCGACAGGGCGGCGAACTTATTCTCTGCGGTAACGAAAGGTAGGCCGGTGTACTCGGTGATTATTTTAGCAAAACGCGCAGGGAACTCCGGATGGCAGTTCAGGCCCGTACCGACTGCTGTCCCTCCCTGGGCTAGCTGGTACAGGTCTGGCAGGGTTCTACGGATACCCTCGGTGGCCCGCGCCACTTGGAATGCGTAGCCGGAGAACTCCTGGCCCAGAGTAACTGGCACTGCGTCCATCATGTGGGTGCGACCGACCTTGACGATCTCAGCGAACGCGTGTGCCTTCTCGCTTAAGGTTGTGTGCAGATGCTCGAGAGCGGGAAGAAGGTGGGAGTGGATCTCCTCGGTCGCAGCTATGTGCATCGCAGTCGGGAAGGTGTCGTTAGAGCTCTGTCCGAGGTTGACATGATCGTTTGGATGTACCGGACTCTTTCTGCCTTTCTTGCCACCCAGAATCTCGATGGCGCGGTTGGCAACCACCTCGTTGACGTTCATGTTGGTTTGGGTGCCGGAACCGGTTTGCCAGATGACAAGTGGAAAATGGTCGTCGAGGGAACCACCAATCACTTCGTCAGCCGCGCGACGGATCGCCTCGGCTCTTTGGCTGTCCAGCTGTCCGAGCGCCTCATGGACTGTCGCAGCAGCTTTTTTGATCATTCCGAGCGCGCGGAGCAGCGCACGCTTCATGCGGTGATTGCCGATCGGAAAATTGTCCAGGGATCGCTGGGTCTGGGCCCCCCAGTATCTGTGAGCGGGAACCTCGACCGGTCCCAGGGAATCTATCTCGATACGCGTATTCATCACGGTCCTCCATGTCGTTTGTGCCGAAAGACTGTGTCTTACCCAATAGAGTACCTGTGAGTTGTTGATACGCCACTAGATCGCCGCCCTGCTCCTTGGTGAAGCGGAACGATGGATCAGAGCCTGAAGAGCTCGCGGGTATTGTTGGTGGTAACCTCGGCGATTTGCTCGATGCTGATTTTCCGGATCCTGGCCAGGGTCTCTGCCACGTCCAGGACATGGCGTGGTTCGGTCCGCTCGGGATCGACCCCATCCAGGCCGGTCAAGGGAGCGTCGGTCTCGAGAAGGATTCTGTCCAGGGGTAAGACCTCGGCGCTGCGGCGGGATCGCTCGGCTCGAGGCCGGGTGATGGCTCCACCGAAGCCGACGAAAATCCCGCATTTCAAGAAAGGGCGCGCCAATACGGGGTTGCGTGTATAGGCGTGCAAGACGCCCCGGATCCGGCCGGCGAAGGGTTGGAGAGCGGCGACGAGCATTTCCCAACCTTTGCGACAGTGAAGGATCACCGGCAGGTCGAGATCCACGGCCAGCTCGAGTTGGGGCATCAGGATGGCGAGCTGTTCTGGGGGGGTGGGCCGCTCGATTATGAAGTCGAGGCCGATCTCGCCGACGGCCACGGCCTGGCTCTCCACGAGGTCGGTGGCGAGCCGGTCCCGAAACTCGGCCAGGGTCGGGGCTACAACAGCCTCCTCCGGTCCTGCGGTGTCTTCGGTTCGTGGAGAGCCCCCCGTCGCCACCTGGTTGGCTACCGAGGGATGAAGGCCGAGGGCGGGATGAACTCCCTCAAGGCGACCGAGGTCCCGTATCGCGCCCCAGGACTCCAGGTCGAAAGCTGGCACCACGACTTCGTGGACGCCGGCCTTCCCGGCACGCACCCACACGCCCTCGACATCCCGCGCCAGAGGATCCATGAAGAGGTGGCAATGAGTGTCGATCAGTTTCATTGATCTAGCCCCACTCTTTGTACCACTCCCGGAGTCGAGATGCCATGGCAAGAGGAGCCGAGGCGATTGCCGTTGGAACCGGCCCCGATGCCACAACCATTGAGTTCTAGCACGAAACACTTATCTCTGCCTTGTGTTCTTGCGGGGTGACTGTGGGAGAGGTTTGTCAATGATCGTCAGGCGTGTTTGCGGGAGTGGTTGGCGCCTCGCGTAATGAATCCGGTGATGGTTGCCACGGCCGCAACCCGACTCTCACCAGGCATAGTTCACGGCGAGGTGAGGCGCGGTGTAGACGGATTCGTTGACCAGCGCGTCGGTGTCGATCCTCCGGGAGTAATATCTGTAGCCGGCGGCGAATTCCCACTGTCGATTGAGTCGGTAACCGAGGTTCAATCCCACGTTCAGCAGCCAGTCCTCCGACAGACTGGTCCCTTCGCTGTCGGCGGAGAGATACCACCTCTTCGAGAGCCAGATGGCGAGTGTAGCGTGCAGGTAAGGTACCAGCGTCAGGTCCTTGACCGTCTCCCGCACGGACTCGTCCTCGGTCTGCAGGGAGATGCGGGTTTCCTGCAGCATGAGGCCTAGCCCCACCTGGCCGTCCCAGGGCGAGGATTGCAGCAGGGCGTAACGCCAGCTCAGACGGGCGTAGCGCAGCCGCCAGTCCGATTCGATCGGCGTGTCCGCCGGGAAGATCTGACCGCCGAAGGATACCGGTTCATCGAAATGGCCGTTGTCTCGTACTCCGAACGGGATGTAGGAAATCTGTAATCGGTGGCGCTCGTTCAGGAGATACTCGAAGCCCAGGCCGGCGGTGGCAGTGGGATCGTCCCGCTTCTCGAAGTCGTTCAAGTCGAACGTGCTGCCAGATCCGGCCGGAGCAGTCACTTGGTTTTTTTGCAGAAAAACCGCTCCGAAGGCGGATTTGAAACACCAGCGAGGGGGAGTTATGAAACCAGTCTCACTGGTACTCGCCCCACCGCCACCGGCGCCTTGGCCCACGGTCACCTGCACTCCGGCCCCGTACTCGTCCAGGGTAGGCAAGACCTGGATCCGGCTGTGGTGGGAGGTGACGAACGCCCAGTTGTAGAGCAGGGCGATGCTGGTGCCGGCCACTACGTCGTCGGCGAAGTGCCAGTCGGCTCGCACCCGGCTGTAACCGGAAAAGATGGCGCCACCGTAGGCCAGCCAACCCCAGACGCCACCATAACGGGTTCCGATAAAGGCGGCCGCGGAAAAGGCGGCGGTGGCGTGGCCGGAGGGGTAAGAGGCGCGCACATCGCCGTTGGGCCGTCTTTTTGCTGCAATAATTTTCATGGTCCGCGTCGTTAGCCAGGACGCGCCGAAGGAGAGGGTGAACTGCTTCGTACCCTCCCGATCCCACATACTCCCCTCGGGGTCGCCCACGAAAAAGGTCGAGCCGAGAGCCATCAGCGGCAGCAGCACCTCGATGGCGTCGCCCGCCTGCTTGATGTCCTCTGTGGTGTCGGCGCGGGCGGTAGAGGAACCGAGAGAAGTCGAGAGGGATACCACAGCAATGATGCCCATCGAGATGGTGAGTCGGCAGTTTCTGCTTGCGGGTGATATCAAATTTTCATCCTCCACCAGGTGGCCGTGTAGACAGGGTAAGGCTAATAAGTACAGGCGGGCGGGTCGCCACCGAAGATTCCATCAGAAGTCCAGGCCGACCCCGAATGTCGACCGGAAATCGTCGCGTTCCGGAAGATTGCCCTCCGCGTCCCGCTGGGGGCTTTCGATCCTGTCCCAGATCACCGCCAGGTCGAGTTCCAGGATATCGCCGAGTATGTCGAACGAGAGGGAGGCTCGCGCGTGGTGGAAGGCCTGGGACGTGTCCGGGATGCCCACCTGCGCGTTGTAATCGAACAGGCACTCGATGTCCCCGGTGATGTCCCACTCGACTTCCGTGTAGCCGATGATGGTGCCGTTTTCCACTCGGCTATCTTCACCTGGTTCGACGGACACGTGTCCGGTGTTCTGGTAGCCACCGCTGAGGCCGACGGTCCAGTCGACGGAACCGTCCCGAAGGATGACGTAGCCGACGCCGGCTGCGATGGTGGACTTGAGATCGATGTTCTGGAAGGGATCCCGGAACATGTTGATGGTGACGGGATTGACGAAGAATCCGCCCGTGATGAGGATATCGAGCCCGGCGGTCAGGTTGTGGTTGTTGATGGTCTCGACGTCCTCGACATTGCCGTAGTTGCCGGCGTAGTTGAGGGTGCCCCGCGAGCCCGGGGTCAGGCGGCGCACCCGCAGCGTGGAGTTGAGGTCGAACTGGTTGGTGTTGCCGCTGCGGGCGACGAGACCGGCGCTGATCTTGGCCGACCAGTAATCCAGTTCCCGCCCACTGCCCTCGAGGATGAGGAGCAGCTCTTCGCGGGGCAGCCGTTGCACGCCCGCGTCGGTGCGGATGGTCACGGTATCGCCGTGCATGACCGCCGTGCCGGTCTAGGTGCCCAGGTCGTCGAAGCGATACGTCAAGATCCGCG
>CBDURX010000283.1:0-4367 GCA_965369485.1 uncultured bacterium
ACGGCCTGCGCTCCGAGCGCACGGAGGTCCAGGTGGTGAGACCCTTCGAATACGACACCAGCGCCCCTGCCATTTTGGCCACCTCACCCGCGGACGGGGCCACCGGCGTCGATCCGCAAGCGCTCTTGTCGATTACTTTCTCTGAGTCGATGAAGCCCTCCTCGGTCGTAATCATTCCGGATCCGGGCCGGGCTCTCCGAACCTTCCAGTGGAATACGGACGGCAGCGAGCTGGTCACCGGACCCCAGCTGACCTGGCAAGAAGGAGAAACCTACTGGGTCAAGGTAACCGGCACCGATCGCTGGGGCAATCCGCTCGAGGGCGTGGACGTGTTTTCCTTCACCGTTGGCTACGAATCGCTGACGCCGGAAGTCACCGGATTTTCACCTGACAACGGACTTGCGCAGGCGCCCACCAACTCGCGCATCAGCGTCACCTTCACCGAAGCCATGCAGCCCATCAGCACCCAGCGGGCCCTGAGCGTAAACCCGGACGTGCCGCTCAGTTACGAAGTCGACGAGCGCCAGCAGACCTTCACCTGGACGCCCCAGGCCCCGCTGCTGCCCGACACGACTTACGCCGTTACGGTGGCCGCCACCGCCATGAGCATGCGCGGGGAAGCACTGGCCTCCGGGCTGTCCTTCCAGTTCAACACCGGCTCCGGCCCGGACGAGACTCCGCCGTCGGTGGTTTCCTGGCTGCCGGAAGACGGCGCCATCGGAGTGGATCAGCACTTCGAAATCGCCATAGCGTTTTCCGAGCCCATGGATCACGCATGGACCCAGGCGGCCCTGGTATTTCTCACCCACCCGGGAATGCAGGGCGCCTATACCTGGAACGAGCAGGGCACCATCATGCGCTTCCAGCCGGCCGAAGATCCCGAACATGGCGAGGTGGTTCGCTGGAAGCTCCTGGACCAGGCCAAGGATCTGGCCGGCAACACCCTGGGTCAGGAATTGATCTCCGACTTCCAGATCATCCGTTCGTTCGAGGTCACCATCATCGGCAACGGCGACCTGGACGGCGAAGTAGCGTTGTTATCCGACGGAGGCCAATACGGTGATCACTGGATCGACACCGACGACCAGCGCGTCGCCATCGGCAACATGAACTATACCTACCTGGGTCCGGCGGTCCAGCGCGGCTTCTACACCTTCGAGCTCGACGACCTGCCCGAGGGTCTCACCCGGATCACCTACGCCGAGATGAATTTCGTCCAGCAGGGTATGTGGGGCGACTGCACGGAGATCGGAAACTTCTTCCTGGAAAGCGTCCCCTACGGCCCGGCCCTGACCCTTGACGACTTCGACGTCCCGGTGCTGGACGTAGAGGTCTGCGACGAGCAGGATCAATGCGTGGTCCAGCCCTACATAATCGAGGGCGAATGCCCGCAGTGGTCGACCCACATGTTGTGGTACGCGGGAGTCACCTCGGCCGTCCGCAACGACTGGGATGACCGGGCGGCCCGCATGGGCCTGTCCCAGTGGCGCCTGCGTATCGAAAACGAGGCCACCGGGGCGACCGGCCAGACCATGTTCTTCCTGGCCGCCGACTGGGGCAACTCCTACAGCCAATGGCCCCGCCTGATCGTACGCTACGAGATTCCCTGATCCGGTAATCCGGAGACAGGGCAGAAACTAAACGGCTTGGAACTCGATGCTGGCGCCAGCCACTTGATGGAGGAGCAATGAGAAAAAATCAACGACGGATGGAAGTAACGTTACCTGGATGAGCATCGCAATCAAATCCGTGCGCGGCCAGGCAGCAAAACTCACCATCCTGACGACGATACTACTGTTGATGTCCAACCCGGCACCGCTGCTCGGCCAGACCAAACCGGCTCGCGAAAAGCCCGGCGGGAAGGAGCCGATCGGTGAATATGGTGAAGGCGAAGACCAACGGCGCCGGCGAACCATCGAGTACTATTAGCCTGTACCCTAGGGAACTAGGGGACCCTTGCCGGCAGTCCCGCCGGCGGGCTTCCGCCACATGGACCAGCAGGGCGGCCCTCCCTTACCCAGGTCGATCTGGCCCGTCACCTCGAATCCGTACCGCTGGTAGTAGACCATGTTCTTCTCCGAGCTCGGCTCGAGGTAGGCACCCATCTGTTCGTCGTCGCACCGCCGCAGGACGGGCTCCATCAGCCTCCGGGCCAGACCTTTCCCCTGGTGCTCGGGATCGGTGCCGATTTGGAGCAGGTAGAAGTGAGGCTCATGCGGGTGCACTCTTGAGATGTTTCCCAGACCCCTGAAGGTCCGCAGGATCCTGCCGCGTCCGGCGCAGCGCACGAACCCGGGCAGCATCACCAGCTGCCGGAAGATTCCGTGCTTCCACCTTCCCGGAGGAACCCACAGCGCCGCGGCCGTCAGGTCCGTCGTCACCACGACTTCCCCGAACGGGTACGACATGATCCGGAACAAGACCTCGAAGAACTCCTCAATGGCAGCCTGGCGCTTCCGATCCTGACGCATGAACCAGTTGACCACCGGATCGGCGTCGAAAGCCCGTCTCATGACCCGGATGACGGCTTCCTGGTCGGCTTCGGTGGCTTTTCTGATCTCGGGGGGTGGCATGGTGTCGGCGGGATGTTAACACTTGCCTTTGTTTTTGGGAACCTGGAACCTATCCTGTCTCCGGACTTCCACAATGGTGGTCATTTATGGTTACATGGCAAGCGATGCCCAGAACAATTGTGATAGTCATCGCCATGCTGATGCTTGGTGCGTGCTCCGCACCTGGGCGATTCGTGGTGAGGGTGAGCGCGACCGAGATCCAGGAACGGATTGACCAGCGGTTTCCCGAGCGGATCCGGGCCCTGGTGTTCGAGGTGCGGCTCGAGCGCCCGCTTGTCGTGCTCAACCCCGGAACCGACCGCCTGGAGCTGACCTTTCGCGCCACCGGACTGGTGGCCGATGTTTCTGTAGGCTATGCGCTGGCCACCGTCACCGGCGGAATTCGCTACGACAGAAACCGCGCCGAGTTTCTGCTCACCGATCCACACATCATCCGTTTTGACGCGAGCCACATCCCCAAGGAGTACCTCGGGCCCGCCCGAAGCGTGGTGGACAACTTCGCAAACCGGGCCCTGCCGGCGATTCCGCTCTACCGTCTGGACAAGTCCAGGCACCGGATCAAGCGTGCGCTGCTCAAGAAGGCCTGGGTCTGCGAGGGCGAGCTCTGCCTCGAGTTGGGGATCTAGGGGCTGGAGTTTTCGCGGATCAGGTTGTACAGTTCCTTTTGAACAATCTCTCCTTTCAAGGATTTTCGCTATGTCTGCAAATCTACCCCCAACGAGTCCACACTTCATCGGTCTGATTTGTGCACTAATCGGGTTCCTCGGGTTAGGCTTGTTCCTCTCCCGCAAGGGAGTCAAGGTCAGGCTGGGGCATATGCGGCGCTGGATCTGGGTCGTGGCTGTACCGGTGCTTGTGCTCGCTGGACTGCTGGGCAACGGTGTTTACGGATCTGTTACCATAGCCTCTCTCTACCAGAGTTCGAGTTGGGAACCTCTGCCCCCGGATCAAGAAACGGTACGAAAGGCGCTGAGTGTCGCCTTGTCAGATAAGTTCCTGAAGCATGTTTTCGAGACTCGCGGTGAACAACAACTCATTTCGTCGGCAGATCTCAAGGAGCGGATGAATGTAGAGTGGGTGGATCATAACCAAGCCCGGCGCCGCTATGGCATCCGAGTGACCCCGGCTCCAATGCACGGCGTAAGCCTTTTGGTTATTGAGTACTATGATGTTCAAAACTTCCTGTTTCATCTCCTGGGCATCGGAAAAGAGGGTTCCGCACAGCGGTTCGAATTCATGACTGTCACGGTGTACGGTTCCTTCGACGAACTTTTGGCCATTCAAATGGCAGAGGATGCCGGATCAGACAATGCCCGCTTATACGCTTCGCTCAAGCGCCTGCGTATCGGCGTACCGGATTTTCCTCGCTGGACGGAAGCCCGACTGGCCCAACTTCTCGATCATCACCAGGCCGACGAAGAGAAAAAGGTCATCAAACAAACACTTGACTACGTCCGACAATACCTGAAATAAGACACGTTCCCATTTGGAGGCATAATGGATCCTCGAGGGGATCAGAAAGGGTCGTTGAAATGCCTATCCCTCTCAGAACTATTCGACTGACGCTCTTGATCGTGGGCCTGGCGCTGATGCTGTTCGCAGGATGCAAGTCAGATAACGATGCGGAAGAACAGAAATCGAGCCGCCGGGCGTCGGGCGTCCCGGCCAAGGCGCAATCCACCGTCGCTCTATGCTCCAACTTCTCGGTCGGCACGAAGCCGGCTGCCGGCTCGCTGGCCAAGGCGAATCTGCGTGAGATCGAAGGGCTCAGCTCGCCGTGGGCGATCCACGCCG
>CBDURX010000284.1:0-4365 GCA_965369485.1 uncultured bacterium
CGGGTTACCTTTCCTTGACCCAGTATTTTCATCTCCCTCGCAACGACACTTCATGAATAATCCGGGTCAATGGGAGTGTTCGGCTCACACGCCTAAAGGCAACTATATCCGTTTTATTTCATAATCGCATGTAATTCAGGGCTCTCGGTAGATTGGCGCTGCCTTGACACTTGCCTGAACCGTGACTAGTTTTAAACACGATTTTCGAAATCAGAATTGCAACTTGGGCGCTGGCGTGCCCACCGTGGAGGTTATGGAATGGCGTTGGTGGACCAGAACACTGAAACAACCGACCAGCTCGTCCGGGAGAAGGAGAAAGCCTTCCTGGAATTCATCCAGGCCAAGGGATTGAAAACCACTCGGCAGCGCGGCACGATCGTCAACACCTTCTTCAAGATGCACGGTCACATCTCCGTCGAAGAACTGTTGCGCGAGGTCAAGAAGGTCAACTCAAAGATTGGCTATGCCACTGTATACCGCACGCTCCATCTGCTCGTGGAGAGCCGCCTGGTAGAGGAGCGGCGTTTCGGCGACGGACTAGCTCGTTACGAGGGACGCTCGGAGGTCGAGCACCACGACCACATGATCTGCACGGAGTGTGGGCACATCTTCGAGTTCTACAATCCTCACCTGGAGGCTCTTCAGGAAAAGCTGGCCGAAGAGAATAATTTCAAGATTTTCCGCCATCGACTCGAGCTGTACGGTGTCTGCCAGGACACCAATGCTTGTGAGCGGCGGAAGCGGACAGCAGCGGAGAACCGCGCAGGTTGAATAATCTGGGCTAGAGAGATGATTGAAGCGGCTCGTCTTCGGCGTCGTGGGCGTCGGAACGGCCGCTTCGTTTTGTCTCGAAATTTGGCCGTTCGATTTGGGTGTCCAGACAAGCATTTGACCCCCGCAGTAGGACCTTCATGTATAATGCGGGCTAAAGCCTGGTAGTTCCTGAATCCATGACACGAGGGAATAATCCGGGTTGAGAGCGAGGAAGGAGCCCATGGACACTCCAGCAGCGAAAGCGGCGGATGCGGCAGTAAACAGCCACGATGTCTTGCAGTCCCACCCGTCGGGTTGGCTGTGTATCGAAGTGGCTGCGGAGAAGCTGCAACACAACCTGGCGCTGTTTCGTGAGCGGGTCCGCGCCCCGGCCAAGCTGATGGCGGTGGTCAAGGCCGACGGCTACGGCCACGGTCTGTGTGTCGCCGCTCGGGCCTTCCTGGCCGGCGGAGCGGACATGCTGGGCGTGCATTCCGTCGCTGAAGCGCTGGCATTGCGGAATGAAGGCCTGGATGCGCCCGTGCTCGTGCTCGGGCCGGCTACGAGCCGCGAGGCAGCCGAAGCTTCCCGCCGGCAGGTCGACCTCACAGTGGCCTCCCCGGCCGCTGCTGAGGCCGTGGCTGCGACGGCAAGCCAGTCTGCTCCTTGCCGTGTCCACCTCAAGGTAGAGACCGGCGTTTACCGCCAGGGAATCTGCGAAGAAGAACTGGACACGGTTCTCTCCATCCTCACAGGTGCGGACTGTGTGCGTCTGGTAGGACTGTCCAGCCACTACGCCGACATCGAGGACACCACCGACCATAGCTTCGCTCGCCAGCAGATGGAGCGCTTCACCGCCTTCGTCGCGGCGTTGGCGGCCCGTGGCCACGATGACCTCTGCCGCCACATGTCCTGCAGTGCGGCGGCAATTCTCTGGCAGAACTCCCATTTCGACATGGTGAGGGTGGGTATCTCCGCCTACGGTATCTGGCCGTCCCGAGAAACCTTCATTTCCGCGCGGGATGCCGGTCACGGCGATCTGCCGTTGCGGCCGGCACTCACCTGGAAATGCCGGGTAGCCCAGATCAAAGAGGTGCCAGCAGGCTGCACGGTCGGGTACGGCCGCACCTGGAAAGCGCCCACGGACAGCCGCATCGCCGTCCTGCCGGTGGGGTATTCCGACGGGTATCCGCGGGCTCTGTCCGGCCGGGCCCATGTGCTGATCCGTGGACACCGCGCGATGGTGACGGGCAGGATTTGCATGAACCTGACCCTGGTGGATGTGACTCACATCACGGGCGTGACCGCCGGTGACGAGGCTGTCCTGTTGGGGCGCCAGGGAGAAGAGGAAATCAGTGCCGATCAACTGGCCACTTATCTGAACACCATCCCGTACGAAATCGTTACCTTGCCCGGTCCCACCTGGGACCGTGTCACTGTCTAGCCCGGAGGTGCTCTCCCATGCTGGAAGCCATCAACCGTTTCTTCCGCAACCAAATGGCGCCGGCCGGCAGTGTTCCCCAGGATGATGGTCATCGCTTGCAGATCGCCACGTGTGCCCTGCTTCTGGAAATCGCCCACGCTGACGACGAGTTCAGCACGGAAGAGCAGGAAACCGTCGTCAACCTGGTGCGGCGCGAATTCCAGCTCACCAGGCAGGAAACCGCGGATCTGATTGCCTTGGCGGAGATTGAGAGACACCAGAGCACGGACCTCTATCAGTTCACCCGGCTCATCGCCGAGCAGTATTCCCGCGCCCAGAAATTGACGGTCCTGGAGTCCCTCTGGAGAGTGGTCTACAGCGATGGTCGGCTGGAGGCCCACGAGGACCACCTCATCCACAAGCTCGCCAAGTTGCTGGGTCTGCAGCACACCGAGCTGATCGCTGTGAAATTGAAGATCAAGCCTGACCAGGGCCCAGAGCAGTGATCGACCCTCGTAGCCACGGCCCGTCCCTGGCGGACCTCTTACCTGCCGGATGGAGGCCGAGAAAAGGTGTACCTGTGGGCCAAGGGGTGGTCCTGAGGGTACACTCCTGGAGACGACGGAGCCCGCCAGCGACAGGCGGCATGATCCAAACTCGGTGTGAAATGGACATCTAGACGTTACCATCCCTTCTGGCACCAGCTCTGCTTGGCCCCGCACACCCTTGATTGAACGAAGTGCCCATGGCTAGATGTTGCTGGATGGCGGCCAGGGTCGCCGAGGAGGTACGGAGATGAGAACTTGGAAGCTCTTGATCACACTGACCCTCGCCCTCGGCTTGGCTTACGCCCTGACCGGCTGCGACGGCGATAGTGGCAATCGCCTTACTGGCGGCGATCAGGTCGGTGTGGACAACTATGACGAGCTGGACTTCAACCTGGAATACGGAGGCCTGACGGCCACGGACGAACCGGGTGCCTTCGACGATCCATTCCTCATGGCTATGGTCGCCGAGGAGGAGAACGAAGTCTCCGACGATCCTCTACTGTTGGATCCCGAGGTCTTGGCCATGGAGGCCATGGCCAACGAGCCGGAGCTTCCCGACGATCCACCGCGGCCCCGGTTCACGTTCCTGCGCATCACCTGGGGCATGCTCGACGGTCCCGTGGATTCTCTCGGCCGCTTCGACGAGACAGTGGACCTGATCGACTGGTCTGGCCTGCTCCGCGTCGACCGCGGTATCGTCGTCGTGCGCCGGATCTTCCGGTTCGAGCGCCCGTACGATCACCTGGTCTACCCGCGCCTCGACCGGCAGACGGTCGCCTGGTTCTCGCACACCGGTTACCACTTCGACGGCTTGCTCATCGAGATCATCGAGAGGCCACAGGACCTCGTGTCGGTCGTGGACACAGAGCCCAACATGCTGCACTTCATCACCGGACCGTTCACCCAGTCGTTCACCGTGGAGGAGTTGCCCATCCTGGACGAGATCTTCCCGGTGTCGCCCGAACCCAACGCGATCCGTTTCACCGGTTTCCGTCTGAGTGATATCGCACGTTGCCCGAAGGGATTCCTGTCCGGTATCTGGCTCTCGACGGACGAGTCGCGCGGGCTGTTCAAGGGTCGGTGGGTTGGCCTATTCGGTCACCTGCACGGCCATCTCCGCGGCGGCTGGGGTCTAAACGACGAGGGCGAGCGGATTCTCGTGGGCAAGTACATCGGGCTGCACGGTCATTTCCGCGGCCTGGTGCGCGGCACCTGGGAGCCGATCCCAGACATGCCTGGCCACGGCAGGTTCCACGCTCGCTGGCACGGTGGCAACGCAGAAGTGATGGGTGTACTCGGCGGTCGGTACTTCCACTTGCCCACGCGCCCCGGAGGGTTCTTCGACGGTCGTTGGGCTACCTACTGTGACGAAGAGGCCACGAACTCCATCAGATAAAGATCCTACCAAAATACAGGCCTTTCCGGGAGAGGCGGCCCCAACGGGCCGCCTTCTTCATATTGAAGATATCTACCGACCTTACCGGCTTTTTTTCTGATCGTTTATCGAATCCAGAATCCTGATATAGCTCTCATACCGGTCACCGGAGAGCGTTCCCTCCTCCACCGCCTCCTTGACGGCGCAATCGGGCTCGTGACTGTGCGTGCAGGTGGAAAAACGGCATGTGCCGAGATATGGCCTGA
>CBDURX010000285.1:0-4364 GCA_965369485.1 uncultured bacterium
TCTGGTACCTGGACGTGTCCCTCCTGGCCCCCACGCCGTGTGGTCCTATCCTCCTGGGCGAGGCGGTGATCTCGGTACCTGAGGAGACCGTAGGTTTCTTCGTGGACCTGACTGGTTTCGAGGACGAGCCGGCGCCAATGTTCATCTACGACCACACAGTCGAGTTGCCGGTCGTGACGCCGCGCCACGGTGTCTATGCTGGCCAGCTGGACCTGTACCACTGCCAGCCGCCCCTCTGCGTCGAACCCCACACGCCCGTGACGGAGTTCGAACCGTTGCAGTCCGGCGGATTGGTGATCGAGCTTGGCTGGAAGGCCGGCAGTGGTAACTTCACCATGATCCGGTACCGTACTGACGGCCTGCATCCGACCTCCATCTTCGATGGTGATTTGTTGACCCTCATGCCTTCCTATCCGGGCCAGACCTTCGCCATTTTCCACGACGATCCTCAAGTCGTGCAGTACTGGTACACGGCCTTCAGCGTCACCTTGGAGGGAGAAGAGGTGACGGTGGGCAGTCAGCTCGAATGCGACTCCTTCACCACCGCGACAGTGGACGAAAGTGTGGCGGTGGAGAGTTCCACCTGGGGCGCTCTGAAGGATCGGTACCGGTAAACCGGACCACACTTCCCCACGACAGCAGCGCTGATACTACAGCTGTGCGTAACGGCACAGCTTTCCTTCACAGGTTGCCCCCTTCGACATTTTGCCCTAGCCTCGCTCCCGCAGCTGCCTGTTCAGGTCGTCGTGGCGCGCGTCCGCGACTCATCCGGGGAGGATACGGTGGCGGACAATCGTGACACAACGCCCGGGCCGAGACCACGGGAGCACTTTTCTGTGTGGGGCAGGTTGCTGGCGCCACTCATCTGTTTGGGACTGTGGTCAAGTGACGGCTGCAGTCCTCCGCCTCGTCCGGCTCCGGCGCCATCTCCCGGACCGGAGCAATGGCACGAGCAAGTAGCGCCGGATGGTCCCTGGCGTCCGCATCTCTTGAAGCGCTGCCGCGGTGTGGACCAGATGACCCCGGTGGCGGAAAGCGCTCTGCAGGCGTGCTGGGAGCTTTTTCAGGACCGTGAAGGTTCCGACGCCATCATGACCCTGGAATTATTCCTGGAGGAGCACGAACCCGAGGGACTGGTCCTGTTGGCCCTCGGCCAGCTGTACCTTATGGGAGGGCAGGGCGAGCCTGAGTTGTTGCCCCACGAGGGAGTCGCCGCCGATGTGGGTGACTGGCCGCGCAACAAGGCGCGTCTCCTCGGGCGGGCGGAGAACCTGCTACGGGACGCCGCCGCAATGCGCGCGGACGACAGCGCGGTGGAATACCTCCTGTCCGACGTGGCACGCGCCCGAGGAGACAGCATGATGGCGCAACGGGCCTTCCGCACCGGTCTATACAAGTGCACCCTCAGCCGCAGCTTGGAGTTACTGCGTCAGTACCAGGATCTACATCTGCGCGCTGCGCGCGTCACCGAGCCGGTCGAGCCCGACTACCCGTCCCGCGCCCTCGGGAAGGGGATTCAGGGAGAGGTCGTGCTGGATCTCCTCATCAGCCCTGAGGGCCGTATCCTGCAGGTAGAACCCGTTTCCAGCCCTACTGCGAGCTTGACCGAAGCGGCCGCCACCGCCCTCAGGCAGGCCACTATCGACCCCGCCAAGGTCGGCAAATACCCTATCTGGTCTTGGTTACGGGTCTCTATCTGGTTTCGCATCACGGAGTGAGAATACGCCGACATTTCAACTCCCTGTTGATTTGCTGGCAGCCGTAGCCTTATTTTATGTCTGTCCCTTGCGCGGTCGAACGGCAAGGGTGACCCCACCTTGATGATGGACGGGTCGGCATTCCCTTGCGGTCCGATTGTCTTCCCTGGAGTGGGAGGTTTGCGTGCAGATGGTCGAGCAGATGGTCATGCGAATGAAGGAGTCCCACGGTCGTGCCGTGATCTTGGTGTATTTCATATTGGTTCTCGGTTTGCTGATGGTGGGCTGCTCAACCAAAGAGGATCCCCCCGAAGAGTTGATCATGTGCGGCAACCACTCCTGTGGAAACCTGGTCATGGTGACCACCGACACCTCCTCGGACGGATATCAGTACCTGGAGCCGGCACTTTCGCCCGATGGCAATACCATCGTGTTCACGGCCGACTGGGGAGCGTTGCCGTCGACGGATCGCCCGCCGGATCCGCTGCCCTTCAACCGGCAACTGATACTCGTCCCTGTGCGCGAAGGTACCGAGCCGGAAACTGAACTGGCCATCAGTGGTGCCACGCTCATTTTCATGCCGGGTTTCAACATTGAAATAGCTGGCAATCCGAGCAATTTCTTCCTGACTGACACGTGGCAAAAAGGCGACCCCATCTGGATGGACAACCAGACGGTGATCTTCTGGATACAGATTCAACGAGGCAACCGCCTTTACAAGGTGGACATCACTCAGGATCCTGCGTTGCCCGTGGCCTTGTACTTCGAGCCCGAGGATATGCAGCAGGCTGGCCGGTTCTGGCAACACGTTGACCCTGCGCTATCGCCGGATGGACGCTGGCTGGCCTTTGCGCGACACGGCTGCTGGGATCCGGAGGATCTCAGCTCCTGCAGTGGTCGCAGCATCTGGGTGCTGGACATGGAAACGGCCGGCCTGGAGAACGAGAACATCGTTTTCCCCATCACCTCGGAAGTATCTCAGAGCGGTGGTACGGTCTGGTCGCCGGACGGGAGCCACCTTGCCTTCTACTCCAGCCTGGATCTGGTGGGAGAGGGTGGCAACTCCATCAACGAGATCTTCACCGTCGTCTTCGACACCACGGGTCTGGCGGCTACCGGCGCGGTCGCCCTGGATAACGAACTGCGGCGGGTCACGTTTACCCACCTCGATGAGGGCGATCCCTTGACGGGTATAAAAAACCTCAACCCGGCCTACACGGACGGCGGCGCCAGCATTCTCTTCGAGTCGACCCGGCGAGCGCCGTCCATCACCTTGCATGACCGCAGCATCTGGAAAGTTCCGGCAGATGGCCGCCGCGCTCCAGAGATCTATTTCTTCAGCCGCGAGGACGACGTCGACCCTGATATGCGCCCCGGTCCCTCGGGAGAATTGATCTTCAGCAGCGCCATGGGATTTCCCACCGAAATGCTCGATCGTCTGGAACAGGAGGCTTTCGACCGCTTTCTGGAGGCCGGCATGAGTGAAACCGCGGCTGCGGCCGAGGCGAGGGAGGAGCGGGAAGAGCTCGAGTTCTTCGCTCGGGTGATGTCGCACATCTATATCTATACGCCTTAGCCTGGATCTGACATGCTAGAGCACGCCGCCCAGCGCAGAGAGATGGTTAGGATCGGGCGGTTGCTCTACGATCGCCAGTTGGTCGTCGCCGCCGAGGGCAACCTTTCGGTCCGCCTCGGCGGCGACCATTTTCTGGTCACGCCCGCAGGAGCTGGCAAAGGGTTCCTGACCGAAATCGACTTGCTCGAGATCACCAGCGACGGTCGGCCGATTCTCCGCACAGTCACGGCCCAAAATAGCACGCTCGGCCGTCCCAGCTCCGAGTGGCTTCTGCACCGGGAAATCTACGCACATCGTCCGGACGTTGGCGCCGTCTGCCACGCTCATCCGCCCTGGGCCACGGCCTTCGCCGCGGCCGGCCAGGCGCTGGATGGGTGTCTCCTACCGGAAATTGTCGCCACCTTGGGCGTTGTGCCGCTGGCGCGGTTCGGGACGCCGGGCAGTGCGGAACTGCCTGCAGCGGTCCGTGACCTGGTCATCAGCCACGACGCATTGCTGCTAGCCAATCATGGGGTGATTACCGTCGGGCCGACCATGATCGATGCCTATTTCAGAATGGAGAGCGTCGAGAGACTGGCCCAGATCACGTTGCTGGCACGGTTGGCCGGTGGGGAGCAGCGGCTCACTCGCGCCCAGGCAGCGGCGGTCCGAGCTCTGGCCCCGTCGGCAGACCGGCCCCAGGCGCCGGCACTCTGCGTCCCGGCCAGTGCAGATGGCAAAAAGGCAACGACGCACGACCCCGACGAATCCGCGTCCGGTCGTCCGGATCAAGAACGGGACGATCTGGAAGCCCTGGCCGAACGACTGGCTCAGGACATCCTCGCTGAGCTTGCACGGAAATCGGATTAACAGAGCACTAGTCAAAAAGTGACCTGAGCGCCCAGCCACCCCAACAGTTTCGCGTCGGGATCCTTGCTGTCACCGGGGTTGTCCGGATCGTCGAATTTGTAGGCGCCGCCGCCGTTGAAAATCCCCAGGCCGCCCTCGAAGGTGATGTTCTCCTCGATGTAATAGTTCAAGATGATGTCGATCTCACTGCCGAGGCTCTTGGCCTTGCGCACGGCCAGTTCCACCACGAGCTTTTCGGGCGG
>CBDURX010000286.1:0-4359 GCA_965369485.1 uncultured bacterium
CCGCGATTTCACGGTTTTCTCGGAAATCTCCAGAATCTCGGCTATTTCGCGGTAGGAGAGGAAAAGCAGGTGCTTCAACACGATCACGACCCTGTGCTCTAAGTTCATGGCCGCCAGCGCTCTCTGCAGGAGACTGCTCATCTCGGCCAGAGCGTAATTCTCTTCCGGTGTCGGCCAATTGCTGGGCGTGTCGTAATCCAACTCCCGGTTCCGCTTTTGACGGTTGATGTGGTTGAGGGCTTCGTTCACGGTGATGCGGTAGAGCCAGTTGAAGAACTTGTAGGCCGGGTTGTAAGTGTCGATTTTCTCGAACGCCTTCACGAATGCATTTTGGGTGACGTCGGCTGCGTCGTCGTAGTCGCTGACCATGCGGTAGGCCGTGTTGAAGATCGGTTTCTCGTAGCGAGCGACTAGCATTGCGAAGGCCTTTCGATCACCTTGTTGGACCTTGATGACTAGGTCTGCATCCGTATTCGACATAAATACAAGCGCCCGGCTGAAAGGTTGGTGGAAATCTCGCCCTTGCCCGCGCGCTGGCACCGAGAACCCGGCCGAACGACCAAAGGGCGAGAACCGCGTACAAAAGCACATGAGGGAGCCGCTATCTGTCTCGGGGGCTTTCGCGAGTGACGGCAAGGACAGTTCAGGCAGCAACCGGCGTCACCCTGCAGGGTCCGGACAGTAAGGATGTGAAAACCAACGATGCGCCGAGAGAGGTCTGGCCCGGATCCATCCATGCGGCAGCAGACCGAGCCCGAACGAAACATACAGCGTTAATCCCGCAAAGCAGCCTATCGGATTGCTCATTCGATGTCAAAGATTTTGTCAAATCCCGCGACTTTGAACAGTTCGCTGATATGATTGTTCAAATTCTTGACCTTGAGCTTGTGATCCGACTCGCTCAGACGGCGCTGGGCACCGATCAGGATCCCCAAGCCGGCACTGGAGATGTAGACCAGATCCTGGAAATCGAGAGTACAGGATTCGGTGATCGTGTCGAAGAACACGCGCGCCTTGTCGGCCTGGCTGGCGTCGAGTTTACCCGTGAGCATGATGTTTCCGTCGTCGTCCCGCCTGATCTCAAACATCTCTCTCCTCCAGCCTCTTGATCGCGGTGATGCGCATGGTCCGGTCGGTGTACTCGTAAGTCAATTTGTCGACGATGCTCTTGACCAGGTGCAGGCCCAGCCCCCCTGACATCCTCTCTTCCAGGGGTACGTTCACGTCCACGGGGCCGGTCTGGGTGATGTCGAAGGGATCGACATCGTAGTCGGTCAAGCGCATGACGATCTGATTGTCGGTGTGCTCGAGGTGCAACAAGATGTGATCACCACCGCCCTGGTTGTACTT
Organism: uncultured bacterium; assembly: GCA_965369485.1. GTDB lineage: Bacteria > Krumholzibacteriota > Krumholzibacteriia > LZORAL124-64-63 > LZORAL124-64-63 > CBDURX01. Next base: position 1,351 of record CBDURX010000286.1, read on the forward strand.
GACCAGGTTCGTGAACAGCTCCTCCACGGCCAGCTTAATGGAAAAGGCCAGGGAGTCGTTGATCGCGTACTGGGCACAGAAACCTTCGATGGAGACGAAGATCCCATCGAGCTGGTCTATTTCACGTTCGAGTTTCTTTTCCATCTTGTCCTCGCGGGCGGAATATATCATAACAGCACAGATATGAAATTAGATACAAATTTCGACATCAGCCCGGAAGACGACGAAGCTCGGCTTCCAGGCGTGGCGAGGCGGTGTTGATCTTGGCTCATTTTACTAAGGTAAGCTTGTCCACATACACCTGCCCCACCGCCAGGGTCTCGTAGAAGTAGACCCCCGAGGCCACCGCCCGGCCACGGCTGTCGGTGCCGTCCCACATGACGAACCCGTCACCCGCGGCAATCACCTCGTCAATCAAGGTCCGCACCAGTTCACCCCGTATGTTGTAGATCTTGACGGCCAGCTCCCCGCGCCGCGGCATGTGGTACGCGATCTTGGTGCTCGGGTTGAACGGGTTGGGGTAGCTCCTCACTGCGAAGACACCCGCCTCAGGCACATCCGTGTGCGGACTGTTACCGATGTGGCCCAGGGAAAACAGGACCTCCTCCAGCACATGGGTGCGCGCCGCGCTCGGAATCGGCGGTATCCCGCCACCGTCCTGAGGGGTCAAGATGAACTCGAGGTCATAGGGCAGGTACACCGTGGTGTTGTTGTAATCGGCCTGGTGGAAATAGACAGCGGCCGCGTAGGGATAGATGCCGGCTTGACCGTTGGGGTCGGTGAACTCGGCGATCGCCAAGGCGTTGCCAGCCGGTTCCACCGCATCAAACTGATATGGGTCGGGACAACTACCATTGGCCAGCCACTCGTCGACCGCGTAAAAGATGGGATTCCCAGGCACGGTTTTGACCAGGGGAACCGACTGGTTGCCGATCAAGGGCCGTACATCCAGCTGAATGAAGTTCACCGAGACCCAGTTGCTCAGGAAGTTCAGCATGTTACCGGATCCGTTGACGATCATGTCGTGGGCAAAACTGTTGCCGGTGATGAACATGTTCTTGTTGCCGGTCAGCAGCCAGCTGTCCAGCAAGCTGATGTCCTCCTCATACAAGGTCCACCCTGAGAGTACCGTGCAACTGTACAGGAGAGTGCGATAGTTCACCAGCTGCGTTGCGGTCGCCCGCGGCCCGAGGCCGGCGTTGGAGCTGCTGAAGGAACCGTTGTTCGTGAAGAAGAGGTCGTAATCGACGCCCTCCACGTACCCGAGATTGCTGAGGGCCATCGACCATCCGTTTCCCGCATAGCCATCGCTCCAGAAGAGAATGTCGGGCTGGCCTTCCGGGGATGGCTCTGAGATGGACGGCAGAGCGTGCGTGGCGTAAAGCGCCGGATACAGCATAGGCACGTACCCTGGATCGCCCGGCAACGTGCTGAAGCCGGTGGTGTCTGCGGGCAGGAGCGACGTGCCGATGTCACCGCCGAGATTGTCCTGGGCCTCGATGTAGTAATGGATCACATCGCCGGGATAGAAGAACCCGGTGTCCGGCAGATCCATAAACCATACGTCTGGGATGAGTGCACCATCGTCCCAGCGGCCGCTATCGGCATAGACGAATCCCTCGTTCGGCAAGCCGGAGGTCCGGTAGGGGTCGAACAGCGGGTTGGCCTTCAGCTTGTAGTAAAGCTTAGGATGCCCGTTGAGCACCGAGCCCGTCCTGACGGCTGTGGCGGTGACCCAAATTTCATCCTGGATCGTCGGGGGATCCCCGTAATACCACCCCGCATCGAAGCGGACATGGTTGGCGCCGAGGTCGACGTAATCGATGATCCCGATCTCGGGGAAGTTGTCCTGGGCAAGGTCGAGCGCACCGGTGTCCAGACTCGGCCCGGTGTAGGCGAAGACCTTGAAGCTGACGTTGTCGAAGTAAGGTGCAGGGCTGCCATCCGTGCCCGTGAAATCAGGAGCATCGTAGATACCCAGGGCGATCTGGGCGTGCGTGCGGCCGGGCTCGAAAAAATCTGTGACGTCGTATGACCTTCTGCGGAAGTCGGGACCCCCAAAGGTCCACCAACCGCTCCAGCTCCAATCGGTTTCGCTGAGGGGATCGTCCGTCGCGCGCAGCCGGTAACGATAGACGATCACCGGCGAGGTGGGACCGAGCAGGCTGTGCCGGTAAACATCAAACTCGAGAATAGCACCGTCGTAGTCGCCTTCCGGCCACTCCAGCACCGGCGACCAGATATCGCACATGATGGTGTAAGGAGGTCCCAGCAAGCCCCCCTCGGGATTGACAATGTACCCGCTCGGTCCATAGCACCAGGTCGTGCAGAGATATCCCCCGGTGCCGGGCACCACGATGCCGTCATCGATGAAGGCCACCTGCGGGGTGCTGTTGCCGCGACAGGGATCCAGATCGTGCAACATCGGCCAGACTGCGGCGAAACTGCCGCAACCGGGAAAAATGCCAGCCTCCCACTGCACGGGATCGCCGCTCTCGCAGGTCTCGGTCGCACCGACCAGGAACTCCCCACCACCCTGGTCGAAATACACTTCGATCAAGTCGATCTGGGCCGCCCCCTCCGTGGGCCAGAGGCAGTCCGTGTCCGACCAGGCCCCGTCGGACTCGAAGCGCCAGCGCAGGTGCACCTGGTCCGCGTCTGGCCCCTCGTAATCCAGTGGGGTGAGTGTGAACGACTCCTCGAAATCGACCGGCACGAACACGCCGAACTCATCCCGGTTGGAGCCGTTGAATACGGTTTGCTCCCACGTGTTGCCGGCGTCGAAGTAAAGGTAGTCGTAACCGGGCTCGACGTCGTAGTTCAGCCGTGCCGAGACCCGCACGTCCACGTCGCTCGTGGGGTCCGGCACCGTACCGTACCAATCCAGGTAAAACGTCCAATAATTTCCGTAGCCCCCCGGCAGATCCTCCGGGTGGCAAGAAGGGTAATCCCTACCGCACCACCAGGCGTGGTTGTCGGGCTCGGTGGGATCGAGGTCGGCGCAGTGGA
>CBDURX010000287.1:0-4357 GCA_965369485.1 uncultured bacterium
CTCGGCCAGACTATCACACCCTTGGATGTCCACCGCGGCTTTCGACAGCTGTCGCCGCCACGACAGAGGCCCCACCACCAAGCTACCCGGCAAAGGTGGCGAGGGGGGAAGGTATGAATCCGAGGGTGTCATCATGCGGTCTCACGCAGTGAGGGTCACGGCTTCCGACGGCGAACGAGGCCCTACTGTAAGGATTTTAACCAGACCGGGCAACGAGAAAATGCGAGATCCTTCAAGAGAGGATCACATCAAATGAGCATATATTATGGTGCAATGTAGGGAGAATACTCAAATATAAGTCAGGTGAGAGAGGCAATTCATCAAAGAGTGTCCAGTCTCTTGATGACGCTGCGCAGCTTGTCGGCCACTTCTTGGCGTACCTCTGCCGAGTCGTAAAAGCCGCTTTGCAAACGTGCCTTGGCCTGGGCGATCCGTTCCTGACGCACGTCAGGGAGTTGGTCGAGGGCTCGGCGTCCAGCAACCATGGCCTGGCGCATGTCGTTCAATTTTCGCGCATTTGCAGAGATTTCCACACGATCTGCAACCTTCTCGCTGTGTGCAGTGAGAGATGCTTTCTTCCCGGAGCGTTCGGAGGCCGACTCACGCGGTCCACCGCTCTTCTTGAACTGTTCCAGAATTTTGGGCTGAACGAGTTGAGGTTTGCCGATCCTGTTCATGGCCATGTTTTACCTTCCTCACTGCACAGGGTCCGGGCCAATGTCACCACCGCCCGTCTCATCTCTTCACCTGTGACAGTAGCAATCCCGGTTCCGGTCGGCAAGTCCCCAATCTATTCCGCCTTACATCCCGCTCTTGGGTTCAACCCTGCCCCAGACCCATTCCTTGACCATTTCCAGGTTTGTCCCCGGATACTCGGGTCAGGAGTCGGCCTCCCCCAGGCTGTTCACTTACTGCACAGTTGGCCATTTAATGACCACTTCTAACCCGGATTATCGACGCCGAATCGGCAAAACTTGAGGTCAATGCCCCATCCGGGTCATACCGAGTCGAATCCCCAGACCGCCAGTTGCAGCGGGCCCGGCCGCGGGCGTCCAGCGGAGTCCACATGGCCAAGCCAGGCCACAGGGTCGTTTGAGCTGCCCGGTCGAGTGTCATTCACTGCTTCTGGCCGGCCGGCCCCAAACTCCGCCAGGAGGTCCGGTCTCAGGATACACCACAATCCACTGTTCTGGGCGAACCATTTGGCACCCTGGTGTGTGAGCAATTCCAGCAAGGGTATCCCGCCCTGGGGCACCAGGAGTCGCCGGGCCAGGCCGTGATTCCGCGCCTGGAGCAGCAACAGCGCCACGAACCGCGCCTCGCCTCCCCACTCCAGAACGTACCCGGGAAAATCTGCACCCTTGCCGCAGAAGATGTACGCTTGCAACGTGTCGTCCTTGTCGGTCAGTACCAGTCCCGCGGAGCCGGACATCCCATAGAGCATGCGGCCATCCCCAGCCCGACGCTGGGTGAAAAACGCATGTCGGCGGTACAGTCGGCCGACGTGTGCGGTGTCGGCGGCACGATACGGTCGGATGCTAACGTCTGGCGCTACCAGCGGTTCCGGGCGCCACGCTGTCAGGTCGACGTGGTATTCCACGCCGGCGGCCCGGAATCCGCGGCCTGCGTACCACTGCGGCTGGTCGCTCCAGAGGACGGCCAGCGGCACGCTTTGCTGCTGCAACCGCGCCAGGACCGCCTGCTGGAGGCGACGGCTCAATCCCTCGCCCCGCTGGGCCGGGTGCGTGACCACGCTGCCGATGGCTGCCACCGGCAACTCTCCCAGTGAAGTGCGGAATGGTCGTACCAGACAGGCGAGGCAGGCGTCCAGGCGGCCATTCTTCGCCTCGACGAACAGCCCGCCACGGTTGCCAAGCCCCAGAGCCACCGGGTAATCGTCCACGGCGCGCGTCACGGTGTCCGCTGGACGGAGCGAACCGTCCACCAGGGCCAACAGGGCGGTGTGCTCTGATTCCGAGATGTTGCGCACCACCACTTCGACTCTCCTTCGTCATTGGTTCCGGCGTGCTCCATTTTCCTGGATCAATCCACATGCCAGCCGGGGGTAATTTCCCTAAAGAATCAGACTCAGGTGGACGATAACGCCATTGAATAGAGTCGATCCTGAACAATCTCGGTGATGATTTCTGAAACCTAGCAAGAGCGGTTTCAGGAGGAGGAGGTGGCCACACTCACAACTTTTCGAGTCATCGTCCGGGCCCCGCGGGTCCGGAACACGGGCAAGGAAGCCCAGACCATTTACATGGAGGAAAAAAATGGGACTCCGCATTAACACCAACATTGCGTCCATCAACGCGCAACGCAACCTTTTCAACACCACCATGGCCCTGCAGAAGAACATGGAGCGGTTAAGCTCCGGTCTGCGCATCGTTCGCGCCGGCGACGACGCAGCCGGTCTGGCCATCTCCGAGGGCTTGAAGTCCGACATCAGGGCCCTGCAGCAGGCCTCCCGGAACGCCGCCGATGGCATCTCCATGGTGCAGACGGCTGAAGGCGCCCTGGACGAGGTCAGCAACATCTTGCTGCGCCTTCGCGAGCTGGCCCAGCAGTCGGCAACCGAGACCCTCGGCGCGGCCGAGCGGGGCTACCTGGACGCCGAGTACCAGGACCTGCTGGCCGAGATCACCCGGATCAGCGACACGACCGAGTTCAACGGTACCATGCTGTTGGACGGCAGTGCCGGCAGCCTGGACGTTCAGGTCGGCATCACGAGCGACGCTAACTCTCGGGTTTCCATCGACCTCACGGCCGACTTGGACGCCGCGGCTCTTACACTAGCTACAGCCATTAGCGGTACCGACAACACGGGCGCTCTGGCGGCTATCGATGAGATCGAAGCAGCGCAGGTTGTGATCAGCTCGACGCGAGCCGATCTGGGCGCCGCGCAGAACCGTTTCGAGCACTCCATTCGCAACATCGGTATGACGGTGGAGAACCTCAGCGCCGCCAACTCGCGTATCCGTGACGTGGATATCGCGGCTGAAACGGCCAGCCTGACCTCGAACCAGATCCTGCAGCAAGCAGGGGTCTCGATCCTGGCCCAGGCGAACCTTTCGTCCCAGTTGGCGATCATGCTGCTCCAGGGCTCACCCGGAGCACGGTAAGGCGGGCCCCATACGAGGGGCCCGCCACAGCAAGTGATGTGCGGCCATGACTCGGGTGACAGCATTAGCGACGACCCAGAACCCGGCCATGATGGAACCGCGGGCTTTCTCTCCGGAGGGATCACGAGAACTGTCGGCCGAACAGGCCTGGAAACCGTCGCGCCAAGATAACCGGCCAGCTTCCACTTCGCCGGTCGACCGGGAACCAGCACGGCCACCAGTTCAGGAGCTCGCTCAAAAGCAGCTCCAGGAGATCGTTGCGCAGCTGAATGCACACCTGCGAGATTACGACTTCCCCAATCACGAGGTGAGTCTGACCCTGAAGGGGGAAGACATGGACACTTTCGTGGTGGAAGTGAGGAACCGTGGGTCGGAGCGGGTGATCATGCAGTTCCCGCCGGAATACCTTCTGAAATTCGCTGACGAGATGCGGGACATGGTAGGTATGGTTGTCGACCTGAGGTCTTGAAGCAGCTGGCCCTCAGCCAGAAGCAGCCGCGAGAAGCGGTGGTTTCGACCGGGAGATACTGTTCATGAGTACGATTTCGTTCGGCGGCTTGGCCACGGGTCTGGACACCGGCGCCATCGTGGCGCAGCTCATGGCCATCAAACGGCTGCCCATCGTCCGACTGGAGCGACGCAAGAGCCTCTTCGAACTGCAGCAGAGTGCCTTGACCGACCTCGAGTCCAAGCTCAAGGCGCTGCAGGATGCGGTTGCCGCCCTGGACACTCCCAACGAGTTCAGTGCGCTGTCGGCCTCCTCCTCCAACGAGGCCATGGTGACGGCCACGGCCAGCAGTCTCGCGGCGCCAGGCAGTTTCACGCTCACCATAAACTCCCTGGCCACCTACCAAAAAGATGTATCCCAGGGTTACGCAACTCTGATCGACAACGTCGGCAGTGGCAGCATCAGCATCACTGTCGACGGTGAGGCCACCCAGATCGACCTGACCGAGCCGGTCAACAGCCTGACAGACCTACGCGACGCCATCAACAACGCGGGAGCAGGCGTCTACGCCTCCATTTTGAACGACGGCTCCGACACAACGCCTTACAAGCTGATCCTGACCAGTGCCGACACGGGCGAGGACGCGGCCTTCAGCGCCGATTTCAGCGGACTGAGTGGCGGCTCACCAACGGTGATGAGAAATCTCACCACCGCATCCGACGCCTCTATCCTGATCGACTCGATCCCTTTGATTTCCGCTTCCAAAACGGTCGCCTACGCCATC
>CBDURX010000288.1:0-4343 GCA_965369485.1 uncultured bacterium
GAAGAGGCAGCGGAGGAGGAAGCGGAGAAGGAAGCCGAGAAAGAGTAGGCCGAGTAGAGAAGTAGTCTCCGACAGGCGTCAACATGAGGAGAGTGCCCGTGCGAAGGTTCATGCAAATTTGCGGCTTTGTGTGCGCGGTCGGCTTGCCGCTATTCACGGCGCCGGTACTGGGCCAAGAGGCCACGGCCGGGGCGGAGGAGGACGAGGGCATCGCCATCGGTTCTCACGTCTTCGGCACCCTGCGCGCCCGCTCCATCGGTCCGGCGGTGATGAGCGGCCGCGTGGCGGCGCTGGACGCAGTTGTGGATGACCCGCGCACGATCTACGTGGGGGCCGCCAGCGGTGGCGTCTGGAAGTCCAAGAACGGCGGCATCACATTCAAGGACGTGTTCGAGGAGGAGATCCAGGGCATCGGGGCCATCACCATCGACCAGGCCCACCCCGACACGGTCTGGGTTGGTACCGGCGAGACCTGGGTCCGCAACAGCGTGTCGGTGGGTGACGGCATCTACAAGACTGTCGACGGTGGCGACAACTGGCAGCGGATGGGCCTAAAGAACACCGAACGTATCGGCAAGATCCTCATCGATCCCCGGGACCCCGACGTGGTCTACGTGGTTGCCCTGGGCCACCTCTGGAACGCCAACGAGGAACGCGGCCTGTTCAAGACCCGCGACGGCGGCCAGACCTGGGAGAAGGTCCTCTACGTGGACGAGAACACAGGCTGCAGTGACCTGGCCATGGATCCCCAGGAACCGGACATCCTCTACGCCGCCATGTGGCAGTTCCGCCGCAGCCCCGACTTTTTCACCTCCGGCGGTCCCGGCAGCGGACTGTACAAGAGCACGGATGCGGGAAAGACGTGGCGGAAGCTGACCAACGGCCTGCCCAAAGGCGAACTGGGCCGCATCGCCCTGGCCCTGGCGCCCTCTCGGCCCAATTTGATCTACGCCACCGTCGAGGCGGAGAAGAGTGCGCTCTACCGCTCCGATGATCTCGGGGAAACCTGGACCAAACGGTCGGACGCTCCTCAGGTCAAGGGTCGCCCCTTCTACTTCAGCCTGCTCATACCAGATCCCGAGGATCACAACCGACTGTACAAGCCGAGCACCGGCCTGCACGTCAGCAAGGACGGCGGCGAGACCTTCCAGGGCGTGGGTGGCTGGGTGCATGTGGACTACCACGCCATGTGGATAAACCCCAACAATCCCCGCCACATCATCGTGGGCAACGACGGCGGCGTGTACATCACCTACAACCGCGGCAGCGGCTGGCGGCACGTGGCCAACCTGCCCATCTCCCAGTTCTACCGCATCAGCGTGGACATGGCCAAGCCGTACAACGTGTACGGTGGCTTGCAGGACAACGGCACCTGGGTGGGACCGTCCCGCTCACCGGGCGGCATCGAGAACGCCGACTGGGAAAACCTGGGCGGCGGCGACGGCTTCTGCGTCCTGGTGGACCCGGACGACCCCGATTTCGTCTACTGGGAGTGGCAGGGCGGCAACGTGATGCGCAAGAGCCTGTCCACCGGCGAGAACAAGGACATCAAGCCCCAGCCCGGCAGTGGCGAGGCGGATTACCGGTTCAACTGGAACACACCCATTTACATCGGCCCCAATGCGCCGCACCGGTTGTACGTCGGCTCCCAGTTCCTGCACCGTTCCAGCGACCGGGGAGACAGGTGGGAGAGGATCTCCGGCGACCTGACCACCGACGATCCCCGGAAGCAGCGCCAGAAGGATTCGGGCGGCCTGACGGTGGACAACACCACCGCCGAGAATCACTGCAGTATCTTCACCATCTGCGAGTCGCCGCTGGATGCGGCGGTGATCTGGGTCGGTACGGACGACGGCAACCTGCAGGTGACGGACGACGACGGGGGCTCCTGGCACGATCTGTCCGGCCAGGTCGAAGGGTTGCCCGACGGCACCTGGGTCAGCTGCGTCGAGGCCGGCCACCACGACCGGGCCACCGCTTACGCCACCTTCGACGGCCACCGCAGTGGCGACATGCAGACCTATGTCTACAAGACCGGCGACCTGGGCCGCACCTGGCGACCCATCATGACCGACGAGATCGAGGGCTACGCCCACGTGATCCGCGAGGATCTGGTCAACCCAGACCTGTTGTTCGTGGGGACGGAATTCGGCCTGTACATCACCCTCGACGGCGGCAGGCACTGGGCAAGGTTCGAGGCGAACCTGCCCAAGGCCCCGATCAAGGACATGGTGATCCACCCACGGGAGTCGGATTTGATCCTGGGCACGCACGGGCGCGGCATCTACATCATCGACGACATAACGCCACTGAGGCAGCTGACCCGCGAGGTGGTGACAGCCGACGTCACGGTACTGGTGTCACAGCCGGCGTATCATTACGTGCCGCGCTGGAAGCAGTACTCCCCCGGCGACGGCTACTTCGTGGCCGGCAACCCCACCCGGTCGGCCAAGATCACCTATTATCTGAAGAAGCGGCACATGTTCGGCGACATGCGGGTGGAGATCTTCGATCCAGAGGGTAACCTGCTGAAGACACTGCCGGGCGGCAAGCGCAAGGGGATCAACCGCATCACCTGGCGACCCCGTCTCAAACCGCCCAAGGTGGTGGCCTCGCCGGTCCTGGACCCGTCCACCAGTTTCGCCTCGCGCTTCGGACCCATTGCCCCCGAGGGGACCTACAGTTTCAAGATCGCCAAGGGCAAAAAGGAGTACGAGGGGACGATCGAGGTCAAGGCCGACCCCGATTCGCCCCACTCGGCCGCGGACCGTGCGGTGCAGCAGGAAACGGCCATGGAGCTGTATCACATGCTGGGCCGGCTGGCCTACGTGGCCGAAGCCATCGCCTCCGCCCGGGACGATGCTCGCGAGCGGGCCGAGGGTTTGCATGAGAAGGAAAAACTACGCAAGAAGCTGAAAGAGTTCGCCGACGACCTGGACGAACTGCACAAGAGTCTCATGGTCTCGCAGGAGGTTCAGGGTATTCCCGGAACGAAGAAGCTGCGTGAGAAGCTGGTGCGGCTGTACGCCTCGGTCAGCGGCTACATGGGCCGGCCCAGTGAGGCTCAGCTCCAGCGGATGGCCGCCTTGCAGGAAGAAATCGAGCAGGCCAACGGCGAGTTCGAGAAGGTGATCGGCGACAAGCTGGAAGACCTGAACAAACAGCTGCAGAAGAAGGAGCTGGAGCCCATCGAACTGCTGACGGAGGAAGAGTACGAGAAGAGGGAGGATAACTGAAAGTCCCGTTGGCGGCGGTGATCGGGATGTGAGCCTGCACCAAGAACCTCGCGCATGACATCACCGCGGTGCCGTTACAGCTACCACCCATCGACCAGGACACCGAGTAACATACCGTGACCAACAAAATGGTCATGAACATCGGACGTCAGGGTGAGATCAGTGCCGGTGGCCACGACCTCTCCTCGCGAGAGCTGGTGGGTTACCTCCAGCCAACCGCGCAGATCGCCTGTGCCGATCTTTTCGCGACCCTTCTTGCGGTGAAGGAAACCAAGGTCAAGCGGATTTCCCTCTGGGGCAGGAACAGCTCGAACTAACTCCTGGGCTCGGTGACTCTGCCGAAGAACAGGACAGTGCCGGTGCGATTGTCCCGGATCAGGAACAAGAAGGGGTGATCCGCTCGAAATTCCAGCGGTTTGGGAGGCTGCGAGACCGAGGTCAACCCCATCGTGACCCCTGTCGCCGCCGCGGCTTCCGTCCCCTCCTCGTAGATGTCGACGAAGGCCTTGTGGATGACTGCGGTGATATAAAGATCCCGGTCGCCTGTCATGCCAGAAAAGTCTGCTTTGTCGTCGAATGCGGTACGCATCCCCATCGTCTTCAAAACGCGGCTCAGCTGGAACTGAGAGGTCAATTTGAGCTTGGGGAGAATGACCGACACATCCCGTTCGTGAAGCTCGTCGATCCAGACCTCGAGATTAGTGGTGGTGACTTGCTCGGCGAGTGCGGGGAGGCCATCACGTTCTCGCGGCAGCAATACCACGAGGGATAGATCGTTTTCCTGGTAAGGAAGTGCGAGCAGTTCCAGACCGGGGAATGACGCGTAGGCGAATATGTCGCGCTGACGCATCATGGGCACTTTCACTGCATCTGAGGCAGTCGTGTAAAATGGCTCGTCGCGAGTGTCCTCCGTGGAGAACATGCGTGCCCACTTGCCGTGGAAGTAGATAGCGTTGGTCAGAACGAGCCGCGTCAGTTCGCCCACGGCCCCCGCAGGGATCAGATCCTGTATTTTCTGGGCAGTCCGGTTGGCCACCCAATCGTTGATCTGACGACGTGACGCCTCGGCCTCGTTTCTGAAGTCCAGTTCTGCCAGCTCGGCGCCGT
>CBDURX010000289.1:0-4341 GCA_965369485.1 uncultured bacterium
GAAGAGCTTGCGGTTGTAGACCAGGATGTGACGGTTGCGCTCCATCTCCAGGTGACGCTGGGGCCGGTTGTCCAGATCCAGGTCGTCGGCGAGGCTCTTGAAGATCTGGTCGTAGAAGTCGCGGACCCGCTCGACGGTCTCCTTCGTCGAGATATGCAGGACCTGGCGCCCCTGCAGCAGGGCGTCCAGAGCCATACCGATCAGGAAACCGGTCTTCCCCACACCGGGCCGCGACAGGACAATACCGATGTTACCCCGGCCCAGCCCGCCGTCGATGGCCCGCTCGAAGACACGCAGGGGACTACGCTCCATGACCTCTTTACCTGGCATGTCATCTCCCTCCCTCACTCACATTAATTACTTTTCCCGTTTAGCACGATATTCCTCCACGAGCTCTGTGGCTACCTCGGCAGGCGCTGGGGCGTAACGTGAAAATTCCATGGTGAATTCGGCCTTGCCCTGGGTGGACGAGCGCAGAACGGTGGCGTAGCCGAACATCTCGGCTAGCGGCACATCCGCGTCCACCCGCACGAAACCCTCGTCCTCGGTGGTACCCACGACGAGACCGCGCCGCTGCATCAAGGTCTTGACGATCTCGCCCTGGTACTCCGACGGCCCTTCTACCGAGACGAGCATCAGTGGTTCCAGAGCGATGGCCTTGCCCTGAAGGTAGGTCGCGCGGAACGCGGCGCGGCAGGCCGTCCTGAACGCCATATCGGACGAGTCGACCGCATGAGCGTCACCGTCCTCCAGCACCACCTTCAGCCCTTGCACCGGATGACCGATGAACATCCCCTCCTCCAGCATGGACCGGAAACCCTTCTCGCAGGAAGAGATGTATTCGGTGGGTATGTCGCCGCCGGTGACCAGGTTTTCGAAGTGGAACTCGCCGTCGTCGGACGGCTCGAGGCGGCCGACCACCTTGGCATACTGCCCCGCACCACCGGTCTGCTTGCGGTGGGTGTAGTTGAAGGGCACCGCCTGGGTGATGGACTCGCGGTAGGCGACCTTGGGCTGTCCGGACACGACCGCGGCGCCGAACTCGCGCTTGATCCTCTCGAGGTAGACCTCCAGGTGCAACTCGCCCATGCCCTTGATCAAGGTGTCGCCGGTCTCGCGGTCCACGGACGTCTGGAAGGTAGGATCCTCGCGGGTGAAGCGGTGTAGCGCCTTGGCCAGCTTGCTCTGGGACTGGGGGTCGGCCGGTGCGACAGCCAGGGAGACCACCGGGGTGGGGACGTGGATGGAGGTCAAGCTGATGTCCGCGCCGAAGGTGAAGGTGTCGCCGTTGGCGCATTGCACGCCGAACAGGGCCACGATGTCACCGGCACTGGCGAATTGAATGTCCTCCATCTGCTTGGCGTGCATAAGGCCCAGACGACCGACCTTCAGCTTCTTGCGAGTGCGGGTGTTCACGATGTCGTCACCCTTGGTCAGCCGCCCCTGGTATAACCGTAGGTAGGTGAGCTGCCCGTAGGGCCCCTCTTCCAGCTTGAAGGCGTGAGCCACCAGTGGATCGTCCGGAGAGTTGGAGAGCACGAAACTGAGTTCGTCGCCGTTGATCTCGCAAGCCTCGTTGATCACCTCGGTGGGATCCGGCAGGTAACGGGTCACACCGTCCAGCAGCAGCTGCACACCCTTGTTCTTGTAGGCGCTGCCGATGAACACCGGCGTCAGTTCCAGGGACAGGCAACCCATGCGTACCGCGGCGTGAATCAGCTCCTCGGTGACCCTCTCCTCCAAGATGGCCTCGGTCAGCTCGTCGCTGAACATGGACGCGGCGTCCAGCATGACCTCACGTCGCATCTCGGCCTCGTGCTGCAACGGCCCAGGAATTTCGCTCCACTGGACGATCTCGCCGCCGTCGCCGGTAAACCTGCACGCCTGCATCTTGACCAGATCGATCACACCCTGGTGGTTCGCCTCCAGACCGAGAGGGATCTGCATCAACACCGCGTTGTGCCTCAGCTTCTCGCGCAACTGCTCGGTCACACGCACCGGGTTGGCGCCGGATCGGTCGCACTTGTTCACGAACGCGATGCGGGGGACCTTGTAGCGGCGCATCTGCCGATCGACGGTGATGGACTGGGACTGCACGCCGGCCACGGCACACAGTACCAGGATCGCCCCGTCCAGGACGCGCAAGGCGCGCTCGACCTCGATGGTGAAGTCGACGTGGCCCGGCGTATCGATGAGGTTTATGTGGTAACCGTCCCACTCGCAGTGGGTGGCGGCCGACTGGATGGTGATCCCGCGCTCGCGCTCCAGCTCCATGGAATCCATGGTGGCGCCGACGCCATCCTTGCCGCGCACCTCGTGCATGGCACGAATACGCTTGGTGTAGAAGAGGATCCGCTCGGTCAGCGTCGTCTTGCCCGAGTCGATGTGGGCACTGATGCCGATGTTTCGGATCCGGCTGAGATCGTCGCTCATTGTTCTCCGTCCTATCGCGCGTCCCATCGCGCACAGAAGCGGCCGGTCACCGTGAGACCGGCCGCCAAGAGAGCGCTCAAGGTAGGAGTTGGGCCCGCAAACCCCAACAGCAAACGCTGGCGTGCTTCCCCGTTGCTACCCACAGGTCGGCGGCCTGCCCGGGGAAGCCGGGGTCAATAGCGCTTGGCCATCTCCTGTAGCGACACCACGGGGACCTTGTCCGCCCAGCCTGCCTGGCCGAAGGCGATCATCCGTGCCTTGACCACCTCGGCCATGGCCTCGCGGGCCGGCTTCAAGTAATTGCGCGGGTCGAAGGCAGCGGGAGTCTCGCTGAACACCTTGCGGATGGCGCCGGTGATGGCCAACCGGTTGTCCGTATCCACGTTGATCTTGCGCACCCCGTGCTTGATGCCGCGCTGGATCTCTGCCACCGGCACGCCGTAGGTTTCCTTGATGTCCCCGCCGTACGCGTTGATGATGTCGATGAGTTCCTTGGGCACCGAGCTGCTGCCGTGCATGACCAGATGCGTGTTGGGCAGCCGGCGGTGGATCTCCTCGATGACGTCCATCTTCAGCACATCTCCCGTCGGCTTTTTGGAGAACTTGTAGGCGCCATGGCTGGTGCCGATGGCCACGGCCAGAGCGTCGCAGCCGGTCTCAGCCACGAATTCTTCGGCCTGTGCGGGGTCGGTCAGGTGGGCCAAGGCCTCTTCACCGCTGAGACCCGCGCCGTGGCCGTCCTCGATGCCGCCGAGGCAACCGAGTTCGGCCTCCACGGTGACACCTATCTTATGAGCCGCAGCGACGACCTGCTTGGTGACGTCGACGTTGTACTCGTAGCTCGCCGGTGATTTGCCATCCTCCTCGAGGCTGCCATCCATCATCACCGAGGTGAAACCCTGCTCGATGGCCGACACGCAGGTGGCGGGACTGTTGCCGTGGTCCTGGTGCATGGCGATGGGTATGCGGGGATTCAACTCCGCGGCGGCCAGCATCAGGTGGCGCAGGTAATTGTCGTTGGAATAGGAACGAGCGCCTCGCGAGGCCTGGACGATCACCGGCGAATCGGTCTCGGTCGCGGCCATCATGATGGCCTGGATCTGTTCCATATTGTTGACGTTGAACGCACCGATGCCGTACCCGTTCTCGGCGGCGTGGTCCAGCATGACGCGCATGGGTATGAGTGGCATTGCTCTCTCCTGTGGGTTTCGGATGTCTGGCCCGCCCCGGCCGCCTAGGCCGCCTAGGCCGCCTAGGCCACCCGGTCCACAGCTGCGGACGCATCACAATACTTCTCCGTAATGCCCTTCATCGCTGCGGACAGGCGGGTCAGTCCTCAACCTATATCAAAGCGTCCGTCGTTTCAACGCTCGTTGTGTAAATTCAATGATCACAGAGGTTCACGCCGGTCTCCAGGTCACCGCTCAGATAGGCCTGAACGATGGACTCGGGGCTTTGAGCCGGTGCGCCGACGTGAACGATGATGTCGTGGGCAGTGAAGAGTTGTTGGGCACGAACTCCCATGCCGCCGGCGATGATCATCTCGGCGCCCCGCTCCGCGAGCCAGGGTGGCAGCAAACCCGGTTGGTGGGGAGGCGCGGTCAGCAGTTCCTGGCCTCGGATTTCTTTGTTGTCAAGATCGACATCTATCAGAGCGAACTCCTCGCAATGTCCGAAGTGGGTGGCCAGCTTACCGTCGGCCACGGGAATGGCGATGCGCATGATTCCTCCTTCTGCTTGAGTACCGGTGAACCGGCAGGTGTCCAGTGAACCGGCACGTGTCCGGTGCGCCGGCACGTGTCTGGTGATATTACCGCGGGCCCCGGAGACCGAGGCTGACGGCCGTTTTCTCCCACAAGCGGCGTATGGCGGCCGCCGCTGGCGAGCCGTTGCGCGCCACGACAGCCT
>CBDURX010000290.1:0-4325 GCA_965369485.1 uncultured bacterium
CCCAGGGTGACAAAGAGGCCGCCGCCGCGGCCCGAGCCGAGGCTCAAGCCGCTCTATCAAGCGCCTGGGACGCCGAGGGATCCCCCCGTCTCGAGCCCAGGGCCATCGCCGAAATCGAAAGCCTGCTGCGAAACTTCTGCACCAACGCCTGGCAGCGGGAGGTCCTGGAAAATGCACGGGAGCATCTGCGACGCGAACCTCCCGTAGGCGAGCCAGCCGAGACAAAAGCCGCCGTGAATGCTCTGGAGGGGTGGCTAGCCGCTGGCACACCGGGTTGGCAGCGCCGTTGGATTGCACCTCTGATCCTGTTCAATACCCTGTTCATCGTGGGCCTCGAGATGGTCCTCTCCGGCCAGACGTTGGGCTGGTTTGCCCTGCTCGCCGGTCTGATCGCGGCGCTGGCGGTCCTTTGGTTCGGGCGCATGCACAGCGCCGCACGGAACGGTCCGATGAGCCGTGCAGGCTACGCGGGAAATTTCCGAGCCACACACCTGACCGAACCCGAGGCCTGGAAGCGTGCCGCGGTCCTGGCCCGGCTGAACCAGCTGCGCCGTGAGTTGGCCGCCGCCGAGACCTATCAAGCAGCCGAGGCGTTCCGCCAGTTCTTGAAGGTGGAAGCGGACCATCTGCAGTCCAAGGCCGAAACCCTGGCTGAGGCAAGGCAAGAGCTGGTGCAAATGGTGAGAGCGGATCCGAAAACCGGCGCCGCCGAACTCATGGCCTTTATCCAGCGGGTCCATGCGTACCAGCAGGCGCAGGAAACTTTCCACAGCGCTGTGGCGCGCCGCGAAAATCTATCCACCCTTTTTGCCAAGGATCTCCACGCCGCCACTACCTATCTCACTGGTCACGGCTGCGACGAGGTAGGGGATGTCCACGCCGCCGAGGCGTCACTGAACGATCTGGCCCAACGCAGCAGTCGCCTCGCCGAGGCGGAAAGAACGCGCGAACGCGAGGCACGGAACCTGACAGGCCTCATGACCAGACTCGACGACATCGCACGGCGGCATCTCGACCTGTTCGCGCGCGCCGCGGTGGATCCCGACGATCCCCAGGAACTGTCACGATTGCTCGCATTGCGCGATGGCTACCGGGAAGCGGTGGACCAGCAGGAATTTCTCGCCAGGAGCCTTCACGAGCAGCTCGCGGCCCTGCGGATCCAGGAAGGCTTCCACGAGCATCCCGAGGCAGAGGAATTCACACCCGCTGCCATCGACCGCCTGATCGAGACAGATAATGAGGTGGCGGACCGCACCGACCAGGTGCGGGACGAGATTACGCGCATCGAGGAGCGGATCCGCCAGGCACGCCGGAGCTGTGACGTCACCGAGGCCATGTCGGACCTCGAGAAGTCGCGCACAGCTCTGCTGCAGAAGCGCGAGGAGAGCTTGCTGCGCGCCGCGGGGCGGTTCATGCTGAACAGGGTGAAGGAGAACCATGCCGAGCGCAGCCAGCCGGCCGTTTTGGCCCGTGCCCGTTCCCTCTTCGAAACCTTCACGCACCACACCTACAGGTTGGATGTCCGACCCGCAGCGGGGGAGGCCGTCTTCGGAGCCTATGACATGATCACGGAACGCGGCCTGGCCCTGTCAGAGCTGTCGGACGGCACTCGCGCCCAGTTACTGCTTGCGGCTCGCCTGGCTTTCGTGTGCGAGTCGGAGGCGGTGGGCTCGGTCACGGGCGACTCGCCGCCACGACTGCGCCCACCCATCTTTCTGGACGAATCCCTCACCTCCAGCGACCCGGAACGGTTCCAGGCCATCGCCGGCAGCCTCTTGACGATCATCCAGAAGGAGAATCGCCAGCTGTTCTACCTGACGGCCAACCCGGCGGATGTGCAGGCGTGGCAGTACGCTTTGCGCGAGGCGCACCTGGAGCCGGTGACGCCCGTGGACTTGGGGACAGTCCGCTGTCTGGCGACTGCCAGCGCAGGTCCCGCTCTCGCCGATCCCGCCCTGCCGCCGCTGCCGGCCCCCGCGGGACAGAGTGCCACCGAATACGCCACGCTCCTGGGCGTCCCGCCCCTCGACCCCCGGAAACCCGCCTCCTCGGCCCACCTGTTCCACCTGCTGCGCGACAACCTGCCATTACTGCACAGGCTGCTGGACCTGCGCATCGAGAGTGTCGGACAGTGGCGCGGATTCGCCCGTGCCGCCGTCGCCGGTCACGAGCTGGCGGCAGAACAGGCCGACCTGCTCATGGCCCGGGCCGAAACCCTTCAGTTCTTCAACGAAGTTTGGCGCCGTGGCCGGGGACAGCCGGTGGACCGACAGGTGCTGCACGAGAGCGGCGCGGTCAGCGACAAGTTCCTGCCTGCAGTCCAGGATCTCGCCGTGCGGCTTCACGGTGATGGTGCAGTTTTGTTGGCAGCCTTACGGGAGGGCAAGGTCAAGGGATTCTACCAGAAGAAGGTGGACGAGCTTCATGATTACTTGACTGCTGCAGGGTATCTGGACAGCCGCCTCATTCACACAGAGGACGAGGTGAGGAGAGAGGTTCTGCGGGGCGTGGAACCCCACCTCAAGAGCGGTCTGCTGGAAATGGCTGGGGTCACCGGGCTGGTTCATCAGTGGTGGGCGGGGACGGGAGCAGCGACGCAAGAGGGTGGTGCTCCCTGAAAATCACGATCCGTTCCTGATCAAATTGGTCAGGCCAACCTGATCTTCCAGCTTTTCCAACAGAATCTGGCGGGTCAGGGAGCACGCCTCGGAGATCTTGGCGGAGCGCAGGCTGTAGTAAACGTTGATGCCATCCTTGCGCGTGTTGACCACGCCGGCTTGGCGCAGGACCGCCAGATGCTGAGAGGTGTTGGCCTTGGGAATCTCCAGCCGCTCGGCCAACAGGTTCACGGAGATTTCCTTTTCATCCTTCAAAATATCCAGGATCTCCAACCGCTTGGGGTTGGAGAGGGTCTTGCACAGCTCCGCTTGCATTTCGTAAAGCTTTTTTTCCATCGTGACACCCCTGATCCGTTTGGCCGGTTTGGTGGATCGTTGCGATAACCTTCAGTCATTTTATTTATAAGATTGATCGATGTCAAAGTCAATTTAATTCAAATCTATAAAACCATGACATCAAGAGTTCGTGTGGGTAGATGGCTTCCCAGTGCTCTATCAAACCCAAAATAACAGAACACTAGCCCGATAAATCCTTAGGTAATTGAAACTTAACGTCCTCCTCCAGATCACCCACCTCTTCAGGACACCATCCTTCATTCCCGAGCCAGCGGACCACAGCTTGAACGAGATGTTCAGGTGCAGACGCGCCCGCCGTCAAACCCAGCAGAGGGTAGCCTGCGAGGGCCTCCAGGGACAGGTCGGCTGGACCGTCGATGAGAGTGGCCGAAGTGCCCATCCTCTTTGCCACTTCGCACAGCCGCCGGCTGTTGCTGCTGTTGGCCGAGCCAACCACGAGCAGGTGGCCGATCCCCAGTTGGATCAGTTCTTTCACCGCGTCCTGTCGGTTCTGGGTCGCGTAGCAGATATCACTCTTGGTCGGCTGGATAAGGCCAGGGAAACGGGCCTGCAGAGCGGCCACGATCTCCTCGGTCTCGTCCACACTCAAGGTAGTTTGTGTTACGTAGGCCACCTCGGCATCGTGCGGAAAGGGCAGCGCGGTCACGTCTTCCACTCTGGTGATCAAGGTGATGGCGTCGGGAGCCTCGCCCATGGTGCCGAGAACCTCATCGTGCCCCTCATGTCCGATCAGGACGATGTAGCGCTTCTGCCGGGCGTGCCGGACGACCTCGCGGTGGACCTTGGTGACCAGCGGACAGGTGGCGTCAATGGTCTTCAGACCACGGGAGACAGCCTCCTCGCGGACGGTTGGCGAGATGCCGTGGGCACTGAAAACCACAATGCTGCCGTCTGGAACCTCTTCCAATTGCTCCACGAAGATCACCCCACGGGCGCTAAAATCCGCCACCACGGCCTGATTGTGCACGATCTCCTTGCGCACGTAGAGTGGAACGGCCGCTCTTTCGAGGAGGCGGTTCACCACGTCTATGGCCCGTTCCACTCCAGCACAGAAACCGCGCGGACGGGCTATCAAGAGACGCTTCTCTGCTCCAGCGGACAAGAGGTTCCTCCCGAACAATTGATCGCGGGAATGTGCATGTCACAGATGGGCAAGAAAACCCAATTCGCCGCCATCCACAAGGGGATGGTTGTACCCCGGAAATTGTGCTTCGATTCACACCGTGGCCATGAGCGCTGGGGTAGGCACCCCCCGTTGCCAGGGCCGCGTCCCCGTGACCTCCTTGTCACTGGGACGCTTGGCTGTCAGGCCCCACCGCCATCCCTGGCTCGCAGGGCCTGACAGACACC
>CBDURX010000291.1:0-4301 GCA_965369485.1 uncultured bacterium
AAACCCCTGAACAATCCGGGGCAGTGCACGATATGATTCAACGCTGCTGCCGAGCGCGGCTGCCGCCGATCAAGTCGACCATCCCGTAGCGCTGAATCTTCTTGTACAACCCTTGGCGAGACAGGCCAAGACGGCGGGCGGCCGCCGCCTTGCGACCGTCGGCCGCGGCGATGGCTTTGCGGATAAGGTAGCGTTCCAGCAGCTCGCCTGCCTCGTTCAGCTTGCGAAGGGTCGCCAGATCCGCCGGGTCCACAGTGTGACCCGTGGCGGCCCTTATCTCTTCGGACAAGTGCTCCAGCTGGATGACCGGCTCATCTGGATATAGAGCCAGCATGCGGCAGACATCGTTCTCCAGCTCGCGCACGTTACCCGGCCAGCTGTAGGCGTGCAGCGCTGTCAGCGCTCTTTCGGTGATGCGTCGACGTGATCGGCTGCCTCCGTGGCGGCGGAGAAAATAGGCTAGCAGGTGCGTGATGTCCTCGGGACGCTGCCGCAAGGACGGAATGGACAGTTTGACCACCTTGAGACGGTAATAGAGATCCAACCGGAAACGGCCCGCAGCCACCTCTTGATGCAAATCCTTGTGGGTAGCGGCGATGAAGCGGATGTCCACAGGCCTGCTCTTCAGTTCGCCGATGCGCCGGATGCGACGCTCCTGCATGACGCGCAACAGCTTGATTTGCAACACCTGGGGCATGTCCCCGATTTCGTCCAGGAAGAACGTTCCTCCGTCGGTGGCTTCGAGCAAGCCCATCTTGTCTCCTGTCGCCCCGGTGAAAGCGCCCATCTTGTGCCCGAACAGTTCGCTCTCGAAGAGGGCTTCCGGTAAGGCGGCGCAGTTCTGTCCCAGGAACGGCCTGTCCCGGCGCGCGCTACCCAAGTGGATGGCATGGGCGATGATCTCCTTACCAGTGCCGCTCTCACCGCAGAGCAGCACATTTACCCCACTCGTTGCCACGTTCCGCACGTCTGCACAGCAAGCGTGCAATTCCCGACTGATGCCCACCGCCCCCGGAACATCGGGTACGAAGAGTGGCCGTGGCAAAAGCAACCCCGATGGGCCGTTCCCACCACATTCAGTCGTAGCGGGTCGGCTTATCCACGGCTCGACGGGAAACAGACAGGGTTGACAAGTCGCGGCGAGGGCCGGGCTGCGGCCGTATCCGGGCGCGGGATAGCAGGGTGGCAAGCAGTCCAGCAAGGGACTCAGACGAGCAGCGAAGCGAACCGTCCACAAATTCACCGCTTCCCGCCAGGGTTCCCGGGCAGGGTACCAGATGGCCAGAGCCCCGGTCACATCACCGCTGCCCGTCAGGGGTGTTACACACAAACGGTGGCCCTCGGCACACTCCGCCAACTCTTTTACACCTGGTGCGACTGTTGCATCCGCAAGCGGTTCCCGGATGGCGGCCGGACGCCACTCGAGATCCCACTCCCTCTCCTCCTGCTCACCCGTCTGCAAGACCCGCAGCAACCGGTTCAATGGTGGTACGGGGATGGGCATGCCGACATGATCCGCTTCCCCGGTCGCCGTCAACGACCAGACGTGCCAGAAGAGCAAATGCAAGGGAGCCTGAGCGTCCCGCCCGTTGCGGCGCACCACCCAGAGAACCGCCTCGCCACCTCCGCAAGGAAAACTGCGGATCTCCTCCTCCCACCAAAGCGCCTGGTTCAAACCGATCTCCTATACATTTTCTCACCCTCTGTTAGCCCGGGTTAGCAGCTTCCAGGCCCGATGGGCCATATCGTCACCATGACGTGGGCTGAGCGGGGGATAACCACCCACGCGTTCAGAGGGGTTCCAGAGACAGAGAAGATGAGAGACGTCGGATCGGCACCGGAGAGCGATCCGCCAGTGACCGTGGCGATGACGCCAAGCGGTGTGGCAGAAAAAGTGTCCACTACCAGAATGAGAAACGTGGGTATTACGCCGTCAAGCGACATGACCACAGAACATTATCTCGATGTCACGGCAGAGGGACAGAGCATGGTACAGGTACACTGCGCGGGGCCGGACCGTGGGCGGGTGGGACAACCGACACCGCTCCTGCCCGGCACATCCGCCTGGATCATTCCCTCCCGAAATGCAACTGCACGGGATTGCCGCCGCCTGCGCGCACCTCTCCCAGGAGAACGGCACCCAGTTCCGGCAGCTTGCCGGGATCAAGGTCGGGCGGGAGGAACAAGACCATCCCGATGCCCATGTTGAAGACACGGTACATCTCCTGGGGGGACACCTCTCCCAGCTCGGCTATCAGGCGGAAGATGGCCGGCACCTCCCAGGCGGTGGTATCCAGGCGACTGCACAGGCCGGAGGGGAGAACGCGCGGGATGTTGTCGTAGAAACCACCGCCGGTGATGTGAACCAGACCGTGCACGGATTCACGTCCAAAAGTCTCCCATAGCATGCGCACCTCCCCCAGGTAGCTGCGGTGAATGGCCAACAGGGTGTCTCCCACGCTCTGGTCCAGCTCCCTGGGTGTGTCCGTCACCGTGAAACCGGCTCTCTCCAGCAATACGGCCCGGGCCAGACTGTAGCCGTTGGTGTGCAGACCGCTGCTGGGCAGGCCCCAAACCCTGTCTCCCGACTGGATGGCCGAGCCGTCGATCAGGTCCGCCTCGGCGACACGGCCCACGATACACCCGGCCAGGTCGAACTCACCCGGCAAGTAGACGCCGGGCATCTCGGCCGTCTCACCACCCAGCAGGGCACAGCCATTTTCACGGCAGGCGGTGGCGAATCCGCTGATTATCTGGGGCAATACCTCTTCGGCCAACCTGCTCGTGGCATAGTAATCCAGGAAGAAGAGCGGTTCGGCACCCTGGACCAGGATGTCGTTGACGCAGTGGTTCACCAGATCCTGGCCCACACTGTCGTAACGGCCCAGGGCAGCAGCCACCTTGACCTTGGTGCCTACCCCGTCCACGCTGGCCACCAGTAATGGCTCCCCCGGTCCCGGCCGGTACAGTCCGCCGAAGGCGCCCACGTCACTCAAAACCCGCCGATCCCAGGTGGAGCGGACGGCCTCACGGGCCCGGCTGAGGGCGCGCTGTGCGGCATCGATATTCACCCCGCTCTCGGCGTATTTCATGTTTCGCTCCCATCGTGCCAGGTGCGTGGATTGGTTCGTGCCGGGGATGAAGCGTGGCTTACTGCCACTCAGGCATGCTGGCGAGCATAGGGTAGCACTTCCACCTCACCGATGAAGTCGAATTCGCCTTGCTTGTAGAGCATGAGAACGGCGTCCACGACCTGGGCATCGAATTGAGTGCCGCGGAAGCTGACCAACTCCTCGATGGCTTGCTCGACGGTCATGGCCTTGCGGTAAGGACGATCGCTGGTCATGGCGTCGAAAGCGTCGCAGACGTGGAGGATGTGACAACCGATGCGAATTTCGCCATCCTTCAAGCCATGGGGGTACCCCTTGCCATCCGGACGTTCGTGGTGATGCCGCACGAGGTCGGAGGTATCACGCAGAAACTTGATCTGCTCGACGATGTCGGCCCCGATGGACGGATGCGTCTTCATGGTGGCGAATTCGGCTTCGGTCAGGTGGCCCGGCTTGCAGATGATCTCGTTGGTGATGGCGAGTTTCCCGATGTCGTGGAGCAGCCCGCCATATTCGAGCATCTCCAGCTCCTCGTCATTCATGTGCAACGCCCGGCCGATCTTGAGGGCGTAACGGGAAACCCGGTAACTGTGACCGTGGGTGTAGGGTTCGTCCGCTTCCAGGGCGGTAGTCAGGGCCGCGATGGAGTGGATGTGCGCCTCCCGCATCCGCTGGATGAGCTTGTCGTACTGGGAGAGCAACAGCACAGGGAACAGCACCAGAAGTAACGTCCAGCCGCCGGCCTGGTGGTAGAGCAAGATGACCATGGCAGCAAAAGGTGCGTCAGATAGCGTGCGCATCTTCGGAATGTTCAACTTGCGCCGGTATATACGGCGGATGGACACCTGTGAGTCCAGACTCATGATGGCCGCAACCATCACACGGTTGATCAGGGTGTGAGTGACGAGCGCCACCACCAGGGGGAGCAAGAACCGCGGGTTGTCGAAATGATCGTGCCAGGGCAAGGCTTGGTAGACCAAGCCCGTGCCGCCGGCAGCCACCGCCAGCATGGAGGCATTGAACAGGGTCTTGTGGGGCTCCGCGCGCTGCAGCAAGAAACCGCGCAGGAGAGCCGAGACCGCCTCCATGACCGCAGCCACAGTCGGTCCGAACAAGACGACGACCGACAGCACGATGGACTTGGAGGACATCACCTTGCCGCCGCCCAGCTGGACCTCGCGTAGCGTGGTG
>CBDURX010000292.1:0-4277 GCA_965369485.1 uncultured bacterium
AATGACGGGGCGGCAGACTGCCGCCCCTTTTTTCTTTCGATGTACCTACCCACTTACCTACTTGCTCACATCCCGCCTTCGATCCTGTCTTCCTTCCCGCCTACGTCCCCGCCGCGTAGTCGTCCAGGTAGGTGATCTGTTCCTTGGTCAGGACGTCGATCTCGGTTCCGATGGTGCTCAGCTTGATGTTGGCGATCATCTGGTCCTGATCCGCCGGGACGTCGTGCACCGTGGACTCCAGGCTCGTACCCTCTCCGGCTAGCCGGACGAGACTGAGGAACTGGTTGGCGAAGGACATATCCATCACCTCGCTGGGATGACCCTCGGCCGCGGCCAGGTTCACCAGACGTCCCTGGGCCAGCACGTAGATGCGCCGGCCATCTTTCATGGTGTACTCCTCGCAGTTGGGCCGGATTTCGCGTACCGACTCGGCCATTTCCTGCAACTGGACCAGGTTTATCTCGCAGTCGTAGTGGCCTGTATTGCAGACGATAGCGCCGTCCTTCATCACTGCGAAGTGACGGCCGACAATCACATCCTTCATGCCTGTGGCCGTGATGAAGATGTCACCGACGCGGGCGGCCTCGTCCATCTTCATGACCCTGAAACCATTCAGCATGGCCTTCAGCGCCGCGGTGGGCTTGACCTCGGTGGCGATGACGTTGGCCCCCAGGCCGGACGCGCGCATGGCGCAACCTGAGCCGCAGTGGCCGTAGCCCGCCACGACGAAGTTCTTGCCGGCCAGCAGTACGCTGGTGGCGCGCAAGATGCCGTCGATGCTGGACTGGCCGGTGCCGAAGACGTTGTCGAAATCCCACTTGGTCTCCGTGTCGTTCACGGCGATAACCGGGTACTTCAGAGCACCGTCCCTC
The DNA here is from genome assembly GCA_965369485.1 of uncultured bacterium. GTDB lineage: Bacteria > Krumholzibacteriota > Krumholzibacteriia > LZORAL124-64-63 > LZORAL124-64-63 > CBDURX01. The sequence goes on from CBDURX010000292.1 coordinate 873, forward strand.
GCCATGGCTCGCAATCGGTGCACACCGGTGGTGGTCTCTTCGGTACCGCCGATGATGGTCTCGGACAGTTCGGGATGACGGTTGTGGACCGAGAAGATCAAATCGGCGCCGTCGTCGAGGGTGAGGGTCGGCTTGAATTCGAGAGTCTTGTCGATGGCCCAGTAGAACTCGTCAACGTTCATGCCGTGCCAGGCATAGATGGAGGTGCCGCTTTGGGCCAGGGCCGCCGCCACGTCGTCCTGAGTGGACAGCGGGTTGCAACCGGACCAGCTGAGCTCGCCGCCGGCTGCGCGGATGGTTTCGACCAGCACGGCCGTCTCCTTGGTCACGTGCAGACAGCCGGCCACGCGCATGCCCTTCAGGCTCTGCAGCTTGCTGTGCTTCTCGCGCAGCGTTTTCATCACGGGCATCCTCGACTCGGCCCAATCGATCTTCATGCGGCCCTGCTCGGCCAGGCCGATATCGGCCACCTGATAATTATCACCATTGCTTACCATGATTCCTCCTGTGGTCGGGTTTTCCACGCGATCGGTTCTCATCCGGTCGCTGACAATTTACTTAGAGACCCGTCCCGGACCGGCCGGTTTGGCGGCCACGGCCAGGAATACATCGGGCCAGTTCCACTCCTCACTCTTGCGACGTGCCTTGGCCGCGTCGTTGTCTTCTGCATCTCCCAGGATTCGGCTGCGCGTGAGGTAACGCCGCATGGAGAGACCGGCTTCACTGAACAACCGATCCATCTCCTCACGTGGAAATCCGAGCCAGTTGTGGGCCAGCTCCTCGCGCATCCAGGTCAGGTTGTGTCGCGTGAACGCGATGACGATCACCTTGCCACCCGGACGTACTACACGCGCCATTTCGCAGATGGCCACCGCCGGCCTCGCCACGTGATGCAACACCATGGAGCAGTAAGCCGCGTCGAAGCTGCCGTCCGCGAAGGGGAGCGTCTGGATGTCGGCCTTGTGGAAGACGACCCCTGCCAGGTTGGACTGCTCGCAAAGGGCGCGGGCTCGGGCCAGCATGGCTTCACTGTTGTCCACGGCGACCACCCGGCCTGCCGCACCCGCCAGCAACGGCAGCAGCGCTCCGGTGCCGGTGCCGATGTCGATCACGGTGAGGGAGTCGTCCACCAGTGCACTGACGGCCCCCAGCTGGATGTCCGGGTGCTCGTACGTGCGGCGGATCTGGTCCCAGCGGCCGGCGATGCCGGCGAAAAAGTCGCGCGCCCGGACATCCCGCTCGGTCAAGACCACAGCCAGCGTGGCGTCGTCCTCCTGTGCCGACTCCACGCGGTCGGCTGCCGCGAGAACGCTATCGTACAGAGCACCACCTGCCGCCAGGTCGGGCATGAAGTCGGCTGTAAAATCACCCTGGGCCACGGCGCGGTACCAGCTCCAGGTCCCCTCCTTGCGCTGGCGCAACCACCCCGCGTCCCGCAGCACAGCCAAATGCTTGGAGATCCGCGGCTGGTTCATGCCCAGAATCCGCACCATCTCCTGCACGTTCAGCTCCTCACGGTGCAGCAGGCGCAGCAACCGTAGCCGGGTTGGATCGCTGACAGCCTGGAAAATGGTTGCTGGTGGCAGGGCGGGGTTCGCCATAAGTTCCATTCCATATGATGGTTAGGGGAGATACCCGAAGGATATATTCCTATATCGTTATAAGGTTATAATATAATGAGCTTCATGTCAAGGCTTATGGCGGTGGGAAAACACAGCTACCGGGTGAAGGGGTAAGGTCCAGTACCGTTCTGGCCTCGATACCGATCACCGCCGCGAAGCGGGCCGCCGCCCTGCCCTCCTTGCGGTAACTGGGGAACAGATCGTTGCGGCAAACGGTGCACACGCGCGCGATGTGGATGTTCTCCTCCCGCACGCCGGCGTTGTGCAACTGTGCTGCGTTGGCGGACCAGAGGTCGAGATAAAGCTTCCTCTCCCTCAACTGGAAGTGTCGACGCACCCAGGGACCTCGTCCGGCAACGGCTGCCGCCAGTACGTCCTCTCCCACCTCGTAGCAACACGGTCCCACCGAGGGGCAGATGCCTGCCACGATGCGCCCCGGATGGACGTCGAAGCGTAAGGCCATGCTGGTGACCATATGTTCCGTGATCCCGGCGATGGTGGAGCGCCAGGAAGCGTGAGCCATGCCGACGGCCCACCCACCTGGTCTGCGCTTGGTCCGAGGTGTAGGTCCGGCCGCCAGGACGAGAGGACAGTCGGCACTGCGGCCGAGAACACCCAGGCAAGGAGTCGCCGTCACCAAGCCGTCGGCTTCCCCCACGAGGCCGTCCGTGGTCACGGCCATCACCTTCCCGCCATGCACTTGACGGCAATAAGCCAGGCCACCGACCTGAAGACCATACTGGAGCAACGCTAATCCGGCAGGTTCAGGGTCGTCCACCCGGGCTGGTAACAGGGGAGCTTTTCTTGTGGTCACGGTGTGGACTATACCTTGCAGAGAACAGAGCGCGGGGAAACGGCCGCATGTCCAGCCTAAGTGAGAGGTGTAGTACTCGAAACAGTCACTGTCCGACTTTTCGGGTCCAGATGTCATGAGGTTTCGTCCTCTACTGGCATCCTCACTTGATAAATTGCTTCACTGTGTCCTTAACTTGTTGTGTTAAAATAATATAGTAGCAAAGTTTACACGTGTAAACTGGGCTCCATCAGACCCCTTCATCCCCCACTTCTCTACCCAGATGAGCGTACCAGAGCAGATCGCTCAAGGGTAAGATCGGCAGCTCCGGCGCGATCACGGCCAGGCCGTCGGCGATCTGCCCCAGGCAACCGGGGTTTGTGGTGACCACCAGGTCCGCGCCGGTGGCGGCCAGCAGCTCGGCCTTGCGCCGGCCCATGGTGTCAGCGAGATCGGGATGAAACAGGCTGTAGGTTCCACCGCTGCCGCAGCAGACCTCCGGTTCCTCGGGTTCCAGGAGAAGCAGGCCGGGAATGTTGCCCAGCAGTCGCCGCGGCTCTGCCACGATACCCTGGCCGTGCCGGGCATGACATGGGTCGTGCAGCGCCACCTTCAGGGGTACCGACCGCGCCTCGGGTAAGGGCAACTCGACCAGCAGCTCCGAGGCATCACGCGCCCGGGAAGCAACCTCTGGAGGATAGCTCTTCAGCTCGAGGCCACAGCCGGCCGCCTCCACCACCACGTAATCCCAGGACTCCTGGAAGGCGATCAGGACTGCTGCGTTGTTCACGCGCAGACTGTCTGCCCGATCCGGCCTCCCTGTGTGGCGATCCACGGCACCACAGCACATCAGGCCGCTGGGTGTCACCAAGCAGCATCCAGCCGTCCGCAACAGGGCCTGCAGGCGGGCGGAGGTGCCGGGTAGAAAAACATCGTTGGCGCAGCCGTGGAAGAAGGCCACCGTCGGGCCGGTGCCAGACACGGTCTCGC